>NZ_JBYSWF010000014.1:0-83374 GCF_058780865.1 Pseudomonas sp. GP01-A4 | reverse complement strand
GTGGGAACGCCGCCCTGGACGCTCTGCGTCCGCTCTGAAAGGTGCGACGCGGAGCGTCACTGGATGCATTCCCACGCGGAGCGTGGGAACGATCTCTCCCGGGCAATGCTCTAGTCTGATGATCGTTCCCACGCTCTGCGTGGGAACGCCGCCCTGGACGCTCTGCGTCCGCTCTGAAAGGTGCGACGCGGAGCGTCACTGGATGCATTCCCACGCAGAGCGTGGGAACGATCTCTCTCGGGCAATGCTCTAGTATTGGCAAGCCTCCCGGAGAGATCGCCATGTACCGCTTCTTCGAACAACTCAGTTCGCGCATCGCCGCACCGTTCATGGCCGAGACCTCGCGCAACAGCAAGGTCTGGCAGTGCCGCTGTGGGCAATCGCTGTTCTTTCGCAACAGCCAGTGCCTGGCCTGCTCGGCGCTGCTGGGCTATCAGCCGGAGCAGAGTCGCCTGTCCTCCCTGCAGCCCGGCCCGTATGCCGATACCTGGCTGCTGGACGCCGACCCTGAAGCCGGTGCCTTTCGCCGCTGCGCCAACCTCGACACGCCGGCCGCCTGCAACTGGCTGCTGCCCGCCGACAACGGCCAGGTCTTGTGCGTGGCCTGCAGCCTGAACCGCACCATTCCCGACCTGTCGATCCCCGAAAACCCCGAACGCTGGCGCAAGGTCGAAACCGCCAAGCGTCGTCTGGTGGCCCAACTCATCAGCCTGGGCTTGCAGGTGATTCCCAAGACGGTCGATGAAGACACCGGCCTGGCCTTCGATTTTGTCGGCATCGACCTGGAAGGCAACGCGCCCACCACCGGCCACGCCAATGGCCTGATCACCCTCGACATCAAGGAAGCCGACGACGCCCACCGTGAGAAAATTCGCGTACAGATGCGCGAGCCTTACCGCACCTTGCTCGGTCACTTCCGTCACGAGGTCGGCCATTACTACTGGGACCGCCTGATCGCCAACAGCCATTGGCTGGAGCCGTTCCGCACGCTGTTCGGTGACGAGCGCGCCAGCTACGCCGACGCCCTGGAGCAGCACTACCAGAACGGCCCGCGCCCGGACTGGCAGCAAACCTGCGTCAGCGCCTACGCCACCATGCACCCGTGGGAAGACTGGGCGGAAACCTGGGCGCATTACCTGCACATGATGGACGCCGTCGACACCGCGCTGGGCTTCGGCATGAGCGCCCGGGAGATGGACCTGGATTACCAACCGTTCCCCCTCAGCACCCTCTACGACCCCGGGCATCCCGGCGGCACGGCGTTCCTGTCATTCGTCAATGCGTGGATCGAACTGGCCGGCATGCTCAACGAACTGTCCCGCAGCATGGGCCAGCCGGATTTCTATCCGTTCGTCCTGCCGCCGGCGGTGATTGCCAAGCTGCACTTCATTCACCTGGTGATCCAGCAAGAGGGCGGTCGGGCGGACGAGGTCGTGCTTTTGTAGGAGCAAGCTTGCTCCTGCAGCCAAGTACTTGAACCATCAGATATTTTTAATCCCGCGCCAACGGTTGTAACTTCCGATGAGATCGGTACAATGGCGCGGCTTGCCGAGAGGCGAGCGTCGTTATGGTGACCCCATCGGTCCCCCCGCAACGATTACCCGTGAACCTGGTCAGAGCCGGAAGGCAGCAGCCACAGCGGGAACATTGTGTGCCGGGGTGTGGCTGGTGGGGTTGCCTCCATAACGCCACCCCTCCTTGATTCAAAAAAATACTTTTATGAAGCCCTTCGCTGACAATCGTCATCTGCGAAGCGATTTCTGCTGTTCGCTCATCAGGGTTACTGACGGTACAGCGGGAACTCTCCCATGGCCGGAATCACTTCTGCGCGCAACCTCGCCATGTGCCCGGGCAACTCCTGTCGTGCGGCAGGCGTGTCGGACGGGATGTTCTTGGCAAAGTGGAAGCTGATGATTTGGCCGGTCCCGTTGTCCTTGTAGTATTTGAAGATATTGAACTCAAAGAAGCTGCCGTCCTTGCGTGTGGAGGTCGGATAAAACAGCAGCACGTAGATCGCATCGGTTTTCTCGTCTGAAAACATCTCCACCGGAAGGTTGGGGTATTCCTGTTTGTGGGCCTGTGCGGTCAGGTTGGCAAGATCCCGGGGCTCGTTGCCGGTGGTCTGGGGCGGCGCGAGGCGAAAATCCACCAGTTCGCTCCAGGCGTTGACGCTTTCTGGTGCGAGGAAATATTCCCAGAGCGGAACGTTGCCCCGGGCCTGGTATTTCAGGACGTATGTTTTCCCTGCAAACACCACCGACTTTGTCTCGGCGATCGACGGGCGGGACAGGTCAGGCGGCGCCACAGGCGGTTTGGATGCACAGCCGAACAGCAGCAGGACAGTCGATACCACGATTAGCCAACGCATGGGCACCTCCTGTGTCACGGCTTAGTGCTGTTGATGTGGTCGGCGATGCTGGCGAGCGTTGCGCTCCATTGTGCAACGGTTTGTTCTGAAGGCATTTCTCTCCAGGTCCTGGAAACCTTGTACGTGTCGCCCCCCAATTGATAGGCAAAATGCCTCAAGGTCATGACGTTGCCGTTCGCCTGTGTGCAGATCACCGACCAGCCCATATACGGGGTGCTGGTATCTCCCATGTCAGTCTGGCTGATATGTGTTTTGCAGTTCTTCTCGGCGGCCCGGGTATCGGAATCACGGGCCGCGCTTGGCGGTTGATTCTGGCCCGGCAACACAAACAGGGTGATCTCGTCTTTTCCGGTGTCGGCAGACCACTTGTATCGTTTTACCCCGGCATTCGCGAACGCTGATGCCATCTCGTCATCGTTTTTGGTTTGCCATTGCGGACCTTTTGGCGTTACCGCCTTGAGCAAGTAGCCCGCAAAATCTTCTGCGTGGGTGTTTGGCGAGACGAAGAGCAATCCGCTGATGGCACAGGCAATAAAGGTCGATTTCATGTCAGTCCCTGGACGTCATTGTTAGATGTCAGGACGACAATGCATCCTGCGAAACAGACAGTAGCGCAGGTAGTGGCAAAGTGCCCAGTCCGTTTAAAAATTATTCCCAGGGACGACGTCAGTGAGGGATTGCTCACATCCTTAAAACCTTGCGCTGGACAAGCCAAATTCGCCTTGTTAGTTTGCGCCAGCGACATATTTCTAAATATGTCGGTGGCACATGGATGATATTAAAGTGATGGCGCTTTATGGCTCATCTACTCCAACTAACAAGGATGTCAGTAATGAAAAGCCTGCAAGGGTTGCCCACTCTCATCAGCGCTTCCGTCGGTGCGCCGGGCAAAGCCCGCAACTTGCCCGCCGATGTTCAATGCATCCAGTATTTATTCAACTTGATCATTCCCAAGTTGGGTTTCCCCCTGGCGGAAAATGGCAAATGCGACGGCCAGTTGGTGCAGTGCATCAGCCAGTATCAGTTCCGCCACCTCAAATACGCGCATCCCGATGGTGTTATCGACCCTACCGGGCGCACCTTCAATAGCCTGATCGAAGAAGCGGTGAAGGTGCCGGTCAAGCCGAACCCGACCCTGCGGATTCCGACGTTCCTCAATGTGTTCGGCAACACCGGCGCGGACATGGTCCAGGCCACGGTCGACCACTATCTGGACCGCATGCGGGCAATGATCGAGGCCGAGCGGCGCAACCGGCAGATGATGCTCCAGGCCACGTGCGACGGCGGCACGACGCTGACGGATACGGATTTCCAGAACGCTGCCACGCAGTTGGGTAACGGCATTTCCGTCAATATCATCAAGGCCTTTGCCACGGTGGAGTCGGGCGGGCGCTCCGGGTTCGGCCCGGCCAAGTTGCCGGTGATCGCCTTTGAAGGGCACCATTTTCGCAAGTACACCAAGAGTAAATACGATCAGACCCACCCGCTGTTGTCGTACCCCTACGTGAAGAAGGCCGGGCCCCAGTGGAAGGCCAATAACAAGGACCAGACCAAGGCCTGGGAAACCATGGCCACCGCCTTTGCGCTGGATCAGGAAGCGGCCTTGAAGTCGGCCTCCTGGGGCATGTTTCAGATAATGGGCTCCAACTTCACGGCATGCGGTTATAAAACGGTGTTTGAATTTGTGGTGGCCATGAAGATTAATGCCGGGCATCAACTAAAGGCCTTCCTTGGTTTTTGCAGCCAGAGCCCGGCCCTAGTCAAGGCCATGAAGAACAAGGATTACGCCGCCATGGCGCTGAACTATAACGGCAAGGATTATGGCGACTATGACCAACGCATCAAAAAAGCCTACGAAGCACTTGAAGGGAAAAAATAGAATGCCGTTCAAACGTTGCGTGTCCCGATTGCTGGTTGCCTCTTTCGTGTGTGTTGCTGCAGGTGCGCCGGCGTTTGCCGCTACGCTGCACTCGGGCAAGTACGAAGGGCTGATGCTGGCCGTGACGCCCGAGCATCAGGTGGAGGGGTTTTATGCCGAGGAAATGGGCGAGGGCGTGACCCGCTCGTGCACGTTCTTCCTGCAGGGCAAGGTCGACGGTGCGAAGGCATCGGTGTCGACATGGCTGGATGAGGCCTATCCGGGTACCGTCGCGGCCTCCTCGGACGGTGTGATGCTGACCGTGGAGAAGGGCCGCGAACATCCCGGCTGCATCAACGTGTTGATGCCGGAAATTGCCACCGGCCTGGACCTGACCCAGACCGCTGCCAAGAAGTGGATTGGCCTGGTGACCGTTTCGTCCGACAAGGCCTTCCTGCAGAAGACCCCGGACGCCAAGGCCAGCCATCGTGCCTACGTGGTCAAGGACGATGTGGTCGCGGTACTGGCGTTTAAGGATGGCTGGGCCCAGGTCGAGTTCATCAATGGCGAAGGCCGCTCTTCCAAGGGCTGGATCAGCCAGGACCAGTACGCCAGGCTGGTCCCCGCAAAAGGCTGAAGATGCTGCTGCGCCCGCGCGTAGCGGGGCGAAAACCGGTTAGCCGAAAGTTTCCCGCAACAGCCCCGCAAAGGCATCCCGCGCCAGATGGCGTTGGGTGTCTTTGTGCCAGAACAGCAGGTTATCCACCGCCGCCAATTCGTCGAAGCGGTAGGACGTCAATTGGTTGGCCTGCTCGTAGCGCGCCAGGATGCCTTCCGGCGCCAGTGCCACGCCAATCCCCGCGCTGACGCAGCCAATGATCGTGCCCCAACTGGCATAACTTGCGATGGCAGGCTTGATGTCGTGGGGCTTGAGCCAGTTCTCCAGGGCTGCGCGATACGGGCAGCCGGGCGGCCACACCAGCAGCGTGCGGCCGGCCAGGTCCCGGGCGTCCTCGATGGGTGCGCTGGAGGCGCTGGTAATCAGCACCAGGCGCTCGCTGTAGACCACGCTTTGTTCGAGCTTCGGGCGTTTGCCGCCGGCGGCCACCAGCGCGGCGTCGATGCGGTGATGTTGCAGGTCATCGAGTAACTGCGCCCAGGCACCGGTCACCAGTTCCAGCTCCACTTGTGGATAACGTCGATGGTATTCGGCCAGCAGCGGCGGCAGGCGGCCACTGGCGCTGGATTCCACTGCGCCGATGCGCAGCTTGCCGCGGGGAATCGCGTTGCTGTCGACGGCACGCTTGGACTCTTCCACCAGCGCGAGGATGCGCTCGCAGTAGTCGAGAAACACTTCCCCTGCGGCACTGATCGCCAACCCGCGCCCGGCGCGAATGAACAGCGGGGTACCCAACTCGCTTTCCAGTTGCTTAATGCGTGTGGTGATGTTGGACGGCACGCAGTGCAGTTGCAGGGCGGCCTGGGCCACGCTGCCGGTTTGTGCCACGGCTTTCACCATTTTCAGTTGGGCCAGTTCCATCGCTCAGTTCCAGTGATTACAGAAGTCAGAAACGGTTAATTGTCCTGCGCCTTGCCGGGGCCAAGACTGACGGCATTCCCACTGCTGGACGCCGTTCATGAAAGCCCCGTCACCTGTAAAGCTTACGCTAGTCACTGCCAGCGTCATCCTCTGTTGGGCGTATTCGCCGATTGGCGTGCATCTGGCCTTGCACAGCTACAGCCCTGGCCAGTTGGCCTTGGGACGGTTCCTGATTGCTTCGGTATTGATGGCCGGCGTCGCGTTGGTCATGAGGATCGAGCGGCCACGTCTGCGGGACCTGCCGTGGTTGCTGGTGCTGGGCTTCTTCGGGATTTTCCTGCATCACCTGACGATCAATTTCGGCCAGCAATTTGTCACGGCCGCTGCCTCCAGTGTGCTGGCGCAGTCGGTTCCGCTATTTACGGTGCTGGTGGCGTTTTTCGGCTTGAAGGAGCGAGTTACCGGCTGGCGCTGGGGTTGCGTGCTGCTGGGCTTGAGCGGAGTGCTGGTGGTGATCTGGGGCGAGCATGGCCTAGGGCAGATTGATCCCCGTGGACTGATGATCCTGCTGGCGGCGCTGTCGTGGAGCCTTTATTTCACCATCCAGAAACACTATTCCCGGCGCTACAGCCCGCTGACCACGGTGTGCTACACCGTGTGGTCGGGCACCTTGCTGCTGTGTGTGTATTTGCCGGGTTTGCCGGCGGTGGTGTCGCAATCATCGACCCAAGCCAACTGGGCGGTGTTGTTGCTCGGCGCCTTTCCCAGCGCCCTGGCGTACCTGGCCTGGGCCTATGTGTTGCGGCATGTCGAGGTCAGCCGCGCGTCAGTGGCGTTGTACCTGGTGCCGCCGGTGGCGATGGTGATGGCCGCCACGCTGCTGGGCGAGCAGGTTTCGCTGCGCGTGGTGCTGGGTGGCCTGATCGTGCTGGCCAGTGTCGGCGCCATCAGCCTCGAAGGGCGCTGGCGCCGCAAGCCGTTACGGGTTCACGGTAAACACCCGCAGGCGGTGACCGTCGGGGTCCTGGGCGACAAAGGTGTAGCCGAAGTCCGCCTCGACCGGTGACTGGATGATGCTCATCCCGAGTTGCACCCAGCGCGTGTGCAAATCGTCGACCGTTGCGATATCAGCGACGCAGAAACCCGCCTCGCTACCGCCAACCGAGGCTTGGGCCGCAGGCTCCACGGTATGGCGCGACCACAGGCCGAGTTTCACCCCGTTGTCGAGGATGAACAGCGCGAAGGTCGGCCCCAGCTCCACCGGCGGCTTGTCCAGCAGCCGGCTGTAGAGGTTGGCGCTGGTGGCCGGGCTGTCGACGTACAACAAAAAGTAATGGGCAATGCTATTCATGATGACTCCGTGGAATGACGCAGCAATGGCGCGGCTCAGTCCCTAGTCTAAGGGGCTGTCCTGTCAGTTCATGTCAGGAGTCATCAAGCAAAGAGCAGACAGTCAATCTGGCTGTCTGCTCTTTTTATTGCGTGCACGTGTGTTGCGAGCTCTAAGGCTTGGACAAGGCCTGGTCTACCGCTGCGATCAGCTTTCCCAGATCCTTCGGGGTGGCTTTGTGAATGACACCGAACAGATAAGCGCGCTGTTCCTCCTCGTCGACCAGGTCTGCGAAAAAGACTTTCAGCTTCACTCCCAGCGCCTCTGCGAACAAGAACAGTGCCTCGACGCTGGGTGTATAGGTGCCGGTTTCGAAGCGGCTGATGGTTTTAGGGTCAAAACCGGTTTTTTCACCTAGTTCAGCCTGAGTAAGCCCTGCGACCTTGCGGTAACGTCTGATGGCTGGACCCAAACTTGAAATGTGCATCGCTCAATTCCCATTTAGAATCAAGAACTTAACGATAAATCTTAAAATTAGACAACCGCATGTACCATCACCTTTTCTTGCAAAATGTGATGTAATTCGTAGAATCGGCATCTAGGACAAGTATTTGGTGGTCTCGTTTCAGAAGGCAGGTTTATGAAACAGGAAATCATTGCTCTCTCCTTACTCTCATAAATGTGCCCATAAAACGGACGCCTGGCAGGGACTGAAATGTCGCTCGTCAGTGCCACGCTTCATTGCGCCTCACGTGCCGGATACCCGAATTCAAGCCTAGTTGATCATCACTGAATGGATGATGAATTGCTGTGCAAAATCGTGGGTTTGCGTACCTTTGCGGCCAACCAGCCGATCGACGGCGCAGCCCGACTGGAAATACGAATCCGCCTGTCCTGCCTACCCGGTGGTCGAGAGGGCGATCGAATGCTGTCCATGGAGCTTTAACGTGCGTCTCAATTTGCCGGTCACTGCTGTTGAACAGACTTTTGGGGAGCAGCAACGGCTAATTTCCGCAACTGACGTCAACAGCCATATTACCTACTGCAACGCCGAGTTTGCCGCCATGAGCGGTTTTACCCAGGCCGAGCTGATCGGCAGCACCCACAACCTGGTGCGCCACCCGGACATGCCGCCCGCCGTGTTCCAGCTGATGTGGAGCTACCTCAAGGCCGGGCAGAGCTGGATGGGCGTGGTGAAGAACCGCTGCAAGAACGGCAACTATTATTGGGTCAGCGCCTATGTGACGCCGATTCTCGAAGACGGGCGGCTGACGGGCTACGAGTCGGTTCGGGTCAAGCCCACCCGCGAACAGGTGCGCCGCGCAGAGGCGCTGTACGCGCGGTTGCAGGCAGGTGGTGCGGCGGTCTCGCCGGTGCGGCGTGTGGCGTCTGTGTCCCGGGCCATGGCGTTGCCACTGGCGGCTGCCGTTGCCAGTGTCGCCGCCTTCCAATGGGTTCCGGGTGTATGGGCCCAGGCGTTGACTGTCGGCTTGTTTCTCGGCCTGGGCGTCTGGGGGCATCAACGCTTGGGGCTGCAGCTCAAGCAGATTGTGCAGAACACGCCCAATACCTTTTCCGACCCCATCAGCGCCATGACCTACAGCGACGCGCTGGGGCCGACCGCGCAGCTCGAAATGATCCTGATCAGCGAAGAGGCGCGACTTAAAACCGCCCTGACGCGCCTCAGCGACCTGGCCAACCAGATGGCCGAAGCAGCCGCCCATTCCAGCGTGTTGTCGAGCACCACCGAATCGGCGTTGCTGGAACAGCGCGCCGAGACCGACATGACCGCCGCCGCCATGACCGAGATGGCTGCGTCCATCGCCGAAGTGGCGGTGCACGTGCAGCAAACCGCCAGCGAAGCTCACACCGCCAACACCCTCGCCGAGCAGGGCAGCCAGGTGGCCGGCACGTCCCGCGAGGCGATCCAGCTGCTGGCCGGCACCGTCACCCAGATCAACCAGGCGGTGGGCAACCTGGCCGGGCAGACCCAGCAAATCCAGGTGGCCGCGAGCATGATCCAGGCAATCGCCGACCAGACCAACCTGCTGGCCCTCAACGCGGCCATTGAAGCGGCCCGCGCCGGCGAGCAGGGCCGTGGCTTTGCCGTGGTGGCCGACGAGGTGCGCGCCCTGGCGGGCAAGACGCGGGAGTCGACCCAGCAGATCCAGGGCATCATCCAGAACCTGCGGGCCGGCGCCGATGAGGCGGTCGAGATCGCGAGCCTGGGCATTCACGAGGCCGAGCAGGGCGTGCAGCAAGTACTTGAGGCGCAGCAGGCGCTGCAAGGCATTCGCCACGCGGTGGAGCGTATTACCGATATGAGTCAGCAAATGGCTGCTGCCTCACAGGAACAATCCCACGTCGCCGAGGAAGTTTCACAGCAGATCAATAACGTTGCCGCCACGGTGCAAAAGACAGCGGGCAATGCCAACGCTGCAGTCACCCGTGGCCGGGAACTCGAAAGCATCTCTTCCGGGTTGCGCGCCCTGGTCGAGCGGTTCAACCGCTAGCCACAGTGAGCCTGACTCATGGACGAGAAATACCGCAGGGCCGTGGATGCAGCCGCCATTTTCTCCGAGACTGACCTGGCGGGCTGCATCACTTACGTCAATGACCAGTTCTGCGGCATGTCCGGCTACGGGCGTGACGAGTTGCTGGGGCAAAATCACCGCATTCTGAGCTCGGGACTGCACCCTGCGGGGTTCTTCCAGGGCATGTGGCAAGCCATCAGCGAAGGCCGGGTGTGGCGTGGGGAAATCTGCAACCGGGCCAAGGATGGGACGTTGTATTGGGTGGACAGCACCATGGTGCCGCTGCTCGATGAGAAGACCGGGCGCGTGCAGAAGTACGTGTCGATCCGCTTTGATGTCAGCGAAAAGCGCCAGCTGTTGCACACCCTGCAATGGCGGGTCGGCCACGATGTGCTGACCGGCTTGCCGAACCGCGCCTATCTGTCCGAGTTGCTTAACCAGTCCCTGGAGTTCTCCCGCAGCGAAGACATCCCGTTGGCGTTGTGCATGCTCGACCTGGACGGCTTCAAGGCGGTCAACGACGGGTATGGGCATGCCTGTGGGGATCTGTTGTTGGTGGAAGTGGCCACTCGGTTGCGGGAGATCATCCGCGGCGAGGACGTGGTCGCCCGGCTCGCCGGTGACGAATTTGTGCTGATCCTGCGTTATGTGCGCGATATCGACGAGCTGAACGGCGCCTTGCTGCGCATCCTCAAGGCGATTTCCGAGCCGTACTCGATCCAGGGGGCGGAGCTGAATGTGTTCGCCAGCATCGGCGTCACGCTGTTCCCCCTGGACGACGAGGACGCCGACACCTTGCTGCGCCATGCCGACCAGGCGATGTATGTGGCCAAGCAGAGCGGGCGCAACCGCTACCAGTTGTTTGATGTATCCCTGGAACAGGAGGTCAAGGCCAGCCACCAGACCGTGGAGCAGATCCGCCAGGCCCTGGCGGCGCGCCAGTTGTGCCTGCATTACCAGCCCAAGGTCAACTTGCGCTGCGGCACGGTGGTGGGGTTCGAAGCGTTGTTACGCTGGCAGCACCCCGAGCGTGGCCTGGTGAAGCCGGGGGATTTCCTGCCACTGATCGAGCAGACCGACCTGATTGTCGATATCGGCGAATGGGTGATCGCCCAGGTGTTGGGCCAGATGCATCGCTGGCAGGTGCATGGGCATTGGTGGTCGGTGAGCGTGAACATCGCGGCGCGGCACTTCCAGCGCGAGGATTTTGTCGAGCGCCTGCAAGACTTGCTGGCGCAATACCCGCAGGTGGAGCCGCACCGGCTGGACCTGGAGATCGCCGAGTCGGTGGCCATCGACAATATCCAGCGTGTCACCCAGCACCTGGAGGCCTGCCAGGCCTTGGGCGTGCAGTTCTCCCTGGATGATTTTGGCACCGGCTATTCCTCCCTGAGCTACCTCAAGCGCCTGCCGACCCAGACCATCAAGATCGACAAGTCGTTCGTGCGCGACATCCTGCACGACAAGGACGACCTGGCGCTGACCAAGGCCGTGATCGGCCTGGCCCGTGCGTTTGGCCGCGAAGTGATTGCCGAAGGCCTGGAAACCCTGGAGCACGGCCAGCTGTTGATGCGCATGGGCTGCGAAGTGGCCCAAGGCTATTTCATCGCCCGGCCGATGCCTGCGGACGACGTGCCGGGTTGGGTCGAGGGATTTGCACCGCCGCCGCAGTGGCAAAAGCTTGAGTGATGTTTACTGTGGCGAGGGAGCTTACGGTGGCCAGGGAGGTTGCTGTGGCGAGGGAGCTTGCTCCCGCTGGGCTGCGTAGCGGCCCCAAGATCTTTGGGAGCGCTGCGCACTCCAGCGGGAGCAAGCTCCCTCGCCACAAGGACAATCAGGTGATCTTAAGGGGCGGGAGCGCTGTTCCCGATATACAGCTGGATGATTTCATCAATCTCCCCGGACATTTTCATCCGCAGCAACGTGCGCAGGATCTGCTGCCCCGGCACCTGCGGGTCGTTGCGCACATAGCAGCCCAGGCGTTGCTCCTCGATCACGGCCACCGTATGCAGGCGCTGTGTGGGCGGTAATTGCTGATTGAAGCGGTCAAGGATCCATTCGTTGATCACTGCATAGTTGAAGCGTCCGGCCACCAGTTTTTGCAGCACTTGCTCTTCACTGCGGCTGTCGTCGCGGCTGAACTGGCCGCTGGCGAAGCGCGCCTCCAGGGTCGGGTAGCTGTAGCCGAGTACCGTGCCGATGTGTTGCGGCGCAAGGCTGTCCAGTGCCACTGACGTTGAGGGCACGCGCCCGGCGGCCAGCACATTGCGCTGGACCAGCAGCGGGATGCTCCAGGTGTAGTCCCCCGACAGGTTGTTCAGCCACGCCGGTGTCACGTAGCAGCGCACGTCCACATCCCCGCGCTCCATGGCGGTGTCGATGCGCGCACGCGGCAGCACATGGAATATCGCAGGACGGCCGACCTGGGTGGCCAGGCTCAACATCAGGTCATACAAAATCCCCTGGGTCGGCTGGCCCTGGTCAAGTTGCACCATGGGCATGGTCCAGCTGTCGGAAATGGAGAATCGCAGAGGTGCGGGTGCCGCCAGGGTGACCGTGGCAATCATCCACAAGGCGCCCAGGACTGCGCGCATAAATTCTCCGGGTTCAGCCTTTTATAGGCTTGGTCAGACCAGCTTAGTCAGATTAGACGAGCGTGCCGGATGCAATTTCCCCCTTGCTCCGCTAGCATTACCCGCTTCCGCTTCCCAGTTGCGACGGTTTTCGATGAGTTATCAGGTTCTTGCACGTAAATGGCGTCCGCGCTCGTTCCGCGAAATGGTCGGCCAGACCCATGTGCTCAAGGCTCTGATCAATGCCTTGGACAGCCAACGGCTGCACCACGCCTACCTGTTCACCGGTACCCGCGGGGTGGGCAAGACCACCATTGCCCGCATCATTGCCAAGTGCCTGAACTGTGAAACCGGCATCACCTCGACGCCGTGCGGTACCTGCTCGGTGTGCCGGGAAATCGACGAAGGGCGTTTTGTCGACCTGATCGAGATCGACGCCGCGAGCCGCACCAAGGTCGAAGACACCCGCGAGCTGCTCGACAACGTGCAGTACGCACCGAGCCGTGGCCGCTTCAAGGTCTACCTGATCGACGAAGTGCACATGCTGTCCAGCCACTCCTTCAACGCCTTGTTGAAGACCCTGGAAGAGCCGCCGCCCTACGTCAAATTCATCCTGGCCACCACCGACCCGCAGAAACTTCCTGCAACGATTTTGTCGCGGTGCCTGCAGTTCTCCCTGAAAAACATGACCCCGGAGCGTGTGGTCGAGCATTTGACCCACGTGCTGGGTGTCGAGAACGTACCGTTCGAAGACGACGCCCTGTGGTTGCTGGGTCGTGCCGCCGACGGCTCGATGCGTGATGCCATGAGCCTTACCGACCAGGCCATCGCCTTCGGTGAAGGTAAGGTGCTGGCCGCCGACGTGCGGGCGATGCTCGGCACCCTGGACCACGGCCAGGTGTTCGACGTGCTGCACGCGTTGATCGAAGGCGACGCCAAGGCGTTGCTCGAAGCCGTGCGCCATCTGTCCGAGCAAGGCCCGGACTGGAATGGCGTGCTGTCGGAAATCCTCAATGTGCTGCACCGCGTCGCCATCGCCCAGGCCCTGCCCGAAGGTGTCGACAACGGCCACGGCGACCGCGACCGCGTGTTGGCCCTGGCCCAGGCGCTGCCGGCCGAAGACGTACAGTTCTACTACCAGATGGGCCTGATTGGGCGACGTGACCTGCCGTTGGCACCCGATCCGCGGGGCGGCTTCGAAATGGTCCTGCTGCGGATGCTGGCCTTCAGGCCCGCCGACACGGCGGATGCGCCGAGACAGCCGCTAAAGCCAGTGGGGATCAGCCAGGCCACAGTTGATTCCGCCAAACCAGTGGCTGGCCCGGCTGTTGTCGCGCCAGTGGTTGCGCCGCCTGCGCCGGTTGCACAGGCCGCCGCCCCGGTTGTCGCCGAGCCCGTGGCGCCTGTGGTGGTGCCGGAGCCGGTGGTTGAGCCTGCGCCCGTGCCTGAAGTCGATCTGCCGTGGAACGACCCGGTAGAGGCCGAGGTCGAGGTCGAGCTGCAGCCTGCCGTCGAGCCGGTGCTGGAAACCACCAGCGAGCAGCCTGAACTGACACCCATGCCCGCGCCGACCCCGGACAGCGTGGTGCCGGACGCCCCCGAGTGGGTTTCGGCCCCGGTGCCGGAGCCGACCGTTGCGCAAGTGGACGCCGCCACCCCGGGCACCGACCTCGACGACGAGCCGCCGCTGGACGAAGATTACATCGAGCCGGACATGGATTCGGCCTACAGCTACCTGGACGACCTGGCCAGCGAACACACCGCCGAGCCTGCCCCGGAGCCTGAACCCGAACCTGCCGCGATGCCGGCCACCGGCCTGGCGTTGCAATGGCTGGAGCTGTTCCCGAAACTGCCGATCTCCGGCATGACCGGCAGCATCGCCGCCAACTGCACCCTGATTGCCGTTGATGGCGACCACTGGCTGCTGCACCTGGACCCGGCCCACAGCGCCCTGTTCAACGCGACCCAGCAGCGCCGGCTCAACGATGCCCTGAACCAGTTCCACGGGCGCACGCTGACCATCAGTATCGAGCTGATCAAGCCCGAGCAGGAAACCCCGGCCCAGGCGGCGTCTCGTCGCCGGGTCAACCGCCAGCGTGAGGCTGAAGAGTCGATCCACGGTGATCCGCTCATCCAGCAGATGATGCAGCAGTTTGGCGCGGTGGTGCGGCACGATACTATTGAACCTGTAGAAGCCCCGGTACCCCAAGCGTCATAACCCGGGGCCAATAATTGATCCACGTACTTTTGAGGTGATTCCCATGATGAAAGGTGGCATGGCCGGCCTGATGAAGCAGGCGCAGCAGATGCAGGAAAAGATGGCCAAGATGCAGGAAGAACTGGCCAACGCCGAAGTCACCGGTAAAGCCGGTGGCGATATGGTCAGCGTGGTGATGACCGGTCGTCACGACATCAAGCGCGTGAGCATCGACCCAAGCGTATTGCCGGGCGTCGGCGAAGACGACCTGGAAATGCTCGAGGCGCTGTTTGCCGCGGCCGTCAACGACGCCGTGCGCAAGATCGAAGCCAACAGCCAGGACAAGATGTCCGGCGTGACCGCTGGCATGCAACTGCCACCGGGTATGAAGCTGCCGTTCTGATCGGCAAGCAGCACCGAAAATGCCAGGCCCCGCGCCTGGCATTTTTTTGGCCGGCTATTTTCCATACCCGTAGCAGCTGTCGAGCGCCAGCGAGGCTGCGTCGGCAGCGACTCGGTCCCACGTCTGGCATGAAAGCAGCGGTGCGGCTAACGTAGCCTGGCTGGCGCTCGACAACTGCTACTGCGAGAGTTTTGTCGAACCCTGGACCCTGTGTTGGGGTCTGCACCCTATACCGTTGAATTCAATCACCGATAGAAGGAGCCTCGCTGATGTCCGAAGCATTGACCCTCAACCAGCGCATTGTGCTGGTCTCACGCCCCCACGGCGCACCGGTGCCGGAAAACTTTCGCCTGGAGCGCGTCGCGCTGCCGGAACTGGCCGACGGCCAGGTTTTGCTGAAGACCCTTTACCTGTCCCTGGATCCCTACATGCGCGGGCGCATGAGTGATGCGCCGTCTTACGCTGCGCCGGTAGAAATCGACGAAGTGATGACCGGTGGCGCTGTCAGCCGCATCGAACAGTCCCGCAATCCGAAGTTCGAGGTGGGTGACCTGGTGGTCGGTTCCACCGGCTGGCAGAGCCACAGCATCTCCGATGGGCGCAACCTGATCCCGGTACCGAAGGGACTGACCAGCCCGTCCATGGCCCTGGGTGTGCTGGGTATGCCCGGCATGACCGCCTATATGGGCCTCACCGATATCGGCCAGCCCAAGTCCGGGGAAACCCTGGTGGTGGCGGCCGCTTCCGGTGCGGTGGGCTCGGTGGTGGGCCAGGTGGCGAAGATCAAGGGCCTGCGGGTGGTCGGTGTGGCGGGTGGCGCCGACAAGTGCCGCTATGTGGTGGACGAGCTGGGCTTTGATGCCTGTGTCGATCACAAGAGCGACAACTTTGCCGAGGAGCTTGCCCAGGCCTGCCCCAAGGGCATCGATATCTACTTTGAAAACGTCGGCGGCAAGGTATTCGACGCGGTCGTGCCGCTGCTGAATGCCAAGGCGCGCATTCCCTTGTGTGGCCTGATCGCCGGCTATAACGCCCACGAAGCGCCCAGCGGTCCCGACCGGCTGCCGGCGTTGCAACGTACCTTGCTGACCAAGCGTGTGCGGATCCAGGGCTTTATCGTGTTCGACGACTATGGCGACCGCCAACCGGAATTCCTCAGTGCCATGGCGCCGTGGGTGCGGGACGGCAAGATCAAGTTCCGCGAGGACGTGGTGGAAGGCCTGGAACAGGCACCTGAAGCCTTTATCGGTTTGCTGGAGGGGCGCAACTTCGGCAAGTTGGTGGTGCGGGTCGCACAAGATTGAGCATTTGACGCTAATCCGAGGCGCGGGTATAAACCGCGTCTCGTTGTTTTGTCGGACCTTTCCCCATGAGCTTCAGCCCCCTGATTCGTCAACTGATCGACGCCCTGCGCACTTTGCCAGGTGTGGGTCAGAAAACCGCCCAGCGCATGGCGCTGCAACTGCTGGAGCGTGATCGCAGCGGCGGCTCCCGACTGGCCCAGGCCCTGAGCCAGGCGATGGAAGGGGTTGGCCACTGCCGCCAGTGCCGCACCCTGACCGAGGAAGAGCTGTGCCCGCAATGCGCCGACCCGCGTCGCGACGACACGCTGCTGTGCGTGGTCGAAGGGCCGATGGATGTCTACGCGGTGGAGCAGACCGGTTACCGCGGGCGCTACTTTGTGCTCAAGGGCCACCTGTCGCCGCTGGATGGGCTGGGGCCGGAGGCGATTGGTATTCCGCAACTGGTGACGCGAATCGAGGAGCAGGGCACGTTCGTCGAGGTGATCCTGGCCACCAACCCTACGGTGGAAGGCGAAGCGACGGCCCATTACATCGCCCAGCTGCTGACCAACAAAGGCCTGATTACTTCGCGCATCGCCCACGGCGTGCCGCTGGGTGGCGAGCTGGAACTGGTGGATGGCGGGACCCTGGCGCATTCGTTTGCCGGGCGTAAGCCGATCGCCCTGTAACAAACACCGCAGGACAAAATGTGGGAGTGGGCTTGCTCGCGAATGCGGTGGTTCAGTCAATGCATCTGGCGACTGATACACCGCATTCGCGAGCAAGCCCGCTCCCACATTTGTTTTGTGGCGTTCACGAGTCTTTCCTCTTGCTTGATAACCAAGCAAGCGCTTGGTAAGTTCGCTCTACCGTCCCGTGGAGCTTGCCGATGTCTGCCTATCAGGAATACTTCGACCCCAGCCACCAATTGGTCCGCGACAGCGTGCGTCGTTTCGTCGAGCGCGAGATGTTGCCGGGCATCGAGCAGTGGGAGGAAGCGGAAAGCTTCCCCCGGGAGCTGTACCTCAAGGCCGGCGCGGCGGGGATCCTGGGGATCGGTTACCCCGAAGCCCTTGGAGGCAGCCACGAAGGTGACCTGTTCGCCAAGGTCGCGGCCAGCGAAGAACTGATGCGCTGCGGCTCCGGCGGGGTAGTGGCAGGGTTGGGCTCGCTGGATATCGGCTTGCCGCCCATCGTCAAATGGGCCCGGCCCGAGGTGCGCGATCGTGTGGCGCCGCAGGTGTTATCCGGCGAGAAGATCGCCGCCCTGGCCGTCACCGAGCCCGGTGGCGGCTCCGATGTCGCCAGCCTGCAGACCCGTGCCGTGCGCGACGGCGACCATTACCGCGTCAGCGGCAGCAAAACCTTTATCACCAGCGGCCAGCGTGCCGACTTCTATACCGTCGCCGTGCGTACCGGTGGGCCGGGGTTTGGCGGTATCAGCCTGTTGTTGATCGAAAAGGGCACGCCTGGTTTCACCACCGGTACACCCCTGAAGAAGATGGGCTGGTGGGCGTCGGACACGGCCGAACTGTTCTTCGACGATTGCCGCGTACCGGCAGGCAATCTGATCGGCGCCGAGAACATGGGTTTCGCCTGCATCATGGGCAACTTCCAGAGCGAGCGCCTGGCCCTGGCCCTGATGGCCAATATGACTGCGCAGATGGCCCTGGAGGAAAGCCTGAAGTGGGCGGCCCAGCGCGAGGCCTTCGGCAAACCCATCGGCAAGTTCCAGGTGCTCAAGCATCGCCTGGCGGAAATGGCCACGGCGGTGGAGGTCTCGCGGGAATTCACCTACCGCCAGGCCGCCAAGATGGCCGCGGGCAAGAGTGTGATCAAGGAGATCTCGATGGCCAAGAACCTCGCCACCGACACCGCCGACCGCGTGACCTTTGATGCCGTGCAGATCCTCGGCGGCCAGGGCTACATGCGCGGCAACCTGGTGGAGCGGCTGTATCGCGACAACCGCATCCTGTCCATCGGCGGCGGGACTCGGGAAGTGATGAACGAAATCATCAGCAAGCAGATGGGCTTGTAGAAAGCGCTTTTGTGGCGAGGGAGCTGTGGCGAGGGAGCTTGCTCCCGCTGGGCTGCGTAGCGGCCCCAAGATCTTTGGGAGCGCTGCACACTCCAGCGGGAGCAAGCTCCCTCGCCACACGAGTCCCGGGGTTATTGGTCTGTCAGGGCAAACTGCGTCAGGCAGAACGTCGGAATGCCCATGTCTTCCAGGCGCTGGGAACCACCCAGCTCCGGCAGATCGATGATCGCCGCCGCTTCGAAAATCCGTGCGCCCATGCGCCGCGCCAGGTTGGCCGCTGCGATCAGCGTGCCGCCGGTGGCGATCAGGTCATCGAACATCAGCACCGAATCACCTTCACACAGGCTGTCGGCGTGCACTTCCAGGAAGGCTTCGCCGTATTCGGTCTGGTAACTCTCGGCCAGCACGTCAGCCGGCAATTTGCCTTGCTTGCGGAACAGGATCAGCGGTTTGTTCAACTGATAGGCAATGATCGAACCGATCAAGAAGCCCCGGGCATCCATCGCGCCGATGTGGGTGAAGTCGGCTTCGACGTAGCGGTGTACGAAGGTGTCGGCCACCAGGCGCAAGGCCTTGGGCGACTGGAACAGCGGCGTGATATCGCGAAAGATCACCCCAGGCTTGGGGAAGTCGATGACTGGGCGAATCAGGGATTTGATGTCGAACGAATCGAAGACCATCGTCGAGGAGTCCTGGGGAGGAAAGCGGACTCGAAGTATACCTGCGGCCCAGCCGATTGGCTCGGCCGCAAGCGTCTGGATCAACCGTCGAGCGAACCGCCAGCCAATGCGCAGAGCTGGATCGGGTCGAGGATATGCACTTCCTTGCCTTCGGCCGCAATCAACTCGTTCTGCTGGAAGCGGGTGAATACCCGGGACACGGTTTCCACCGCCAGGCCCAGGTAGTTGCCGATTTCGTTGCGCGACATGCTCAGGCGGAACTGGTTGGCCGAGAAACCCCGCGCGCGGAAACGTGCGGAAAGGTTGACCAGGAAAGTGGCAATACGCTCGTCGGCGGTTTTCTTCGACAACAACAGCATCATCTGTTGGTCGTCGCGGATTTCCCGGCTCATCACGCGCATCAGCTGGCGACGCAATTGCGGCAGCTGCAGGGCCAGTTCATCCAGGCGTTCGAACGGGATTTCACACACCGATGTGGTTTCCAGGGCCTGGGCCGACACGGGGTGAATCTCAGTGTCCATGCCCGACAGTCCGACCAGTTCGCTCGGCAGGTGGAAGCCGGTGATCTGTTCTTCGCCGCCATCGCTCAGGCTGAAGGTTTTCAGCGCGCCAGAACGTACTGCATAAACGGAGTCAAACTTGTCGCCCTGGCGAAACAGGAACTCGCCTTTTTTCAGTGGGCGACCGCGTTTAACGATCTCGTCCAGCGCTTCCATGTCTTCCAGATTCAACGAAAGTGGCAGGCACAGGGGGGCCAGGCTGCAATCCTTGCAATGAGCCTGGCTATGAGCGCGCAGTTTAACTGGCTCGGACATTTCTTAAATCCTTGTGGGAAAACACACATAAGACGTAAGGGTACCGCACTGGGGGACGATCAGGCCAGCGTGTACAAAAAAGCAGCAGCGGTATAAAGAATTTTGTATCGAGGTCGATACAAGATTGTCACTCCTAGAGCTGGAGGCTCAGATCATGCTTTCCATTGGCGCAACCAACCCTGCCATTGTTTCTTCGCTAACCGTGCCTGATGCGAAAAAAGACCCCGCTGCAGACGATAAAGACCAAGCGTCTTCTACCGATCGGGCCACTGACACCAAGCCCCAAGGACTGGTGGTGGATATCTCGGGAGCGGGGCTGAAGGCCTCCAAGGCCAGCACCAACTCCAACAAGGACATTGACGACAGCAACCTGAAAGACAACATCAAGCAGCTGTTGAAAATGATTCGCGAGATGAGAAAACAGCTCGCCGAGAAGCTGGCTCAGCTCTCAGCTGCCATGTCCGACGCCTCAAAGACCCCGCAGGCAAGGCAGGCCAGAGTGGCCGCCTTGCAGAGTGATATCGCGACATTGCAGGCCGGCTTGATGACGGCCCAATCGCAGTTGACCAAGGCCTTGAAGGACGAGTCTCCCGAGTCGCAGCTGGAAGCGATGGCCCTGCTGGCGAAGTAGGACAGGTTCAGATTACCCGCGAAAATCGTTGCCGATTCTGGTGCTCCAGATAGGCATCGAACACCATGCACACCGAGCGTACCAGCAGGCGCCCCGCCGGCAATACGCGGATGCCCTGTGGGTCGAGTTCGATCAGTCCGTCCTCGGTCATCGCCTCCAGTTGCGGCCAGAGCTCGTCGAAATAGCCGCGAAAATCGATGTTGAAGGCCTGTTCGATCTTCTCGAAATTCAGGCTGAACGTGCAGATCAGCTGCTGGATCACTTCCCGGCGCAACCGGTCATCCGTGGTGCATAACAACCCACGGCTGGTGGCCAGTTGCGCGCCGGCGAGGGCGTTCTGGTAGTGGTTCAGGTCGCTGCTGTTCTGGCAGTACAGGTCGCCGATCTGGCTGATCGCCGACACCCCGAGCCCGATCAAATCGCAATGCCCATGGGTGGTGTAGCCCTGGAAGTTGCGTTGCAGCGTGCCTTCTTCCTGGGCGACGGCCAATTCATCGTCCGGCAGGGCAAAGTGGTCCATGCCGATGTAGCGGTAGCCCGCCCGGGTCAACTGCTCGATGGTGGTTTGCAGCATCAGCAGTTTTTCCGCCGGGGAGGGCAGGTCGTCGGTGTTGATCCGTCGCTGGGGCATGAACCGTTCCGGCAGGTGTGCGTAGTTGAACACCGAGAGGCGGTCCGGTTGCAGGCTGATGACTTCTTCCACGGTGCGTGCGAAATTCAGCGGTGTCTGCTTGGGCAAACCGTAGATCAGGTCGATATTGATCGAACGAAACTGCAGGGTGCGCGCTGCGTCAATCACTGCGCGGGTTTCTTCCAGGCTTTGCAGGCGGTTCACCGCACGCTGCACTTCGGGGTCTAGGTCCTGCAGGCCGATACTGACGCGGTTGAACCCCAGTTCACGCAGCAGGCCCATGGTCGCCCAGTCGGCTTCCCGTGGGTCGATTTCAATCCCGTAGTCGCCGGAGTCATCGTCCAGCAGGTTGAAGTGCTGGCGCAGGCGGCCCATGACCTGACGCAGCTCGTCATGGCTGAGAAAGGTCGGGGTGCCGCCGCCGAAGTGCAGCTGCTCCACCGGCTGTTTGGGGTCGAGGTGGCACGCCACCAACTGGATTTCCTGCTCCAGGCGTTGCAGATAGGCGTGAGCCCGGCCGCGATCCTTGGTGATGACCTTGTTGCAGGCGCAGTAGTAGCAAATGTTGGCGCAAAACGGCACATGCACATACAGCGACAGGGGCCGTACGGCCTTGCGGCTGTCGCGCAGGGCGTGGAGCAGGTCGAAGGTGCCGACCTGGCTGTCGAATTGTACGGCGGTGGGGTACGAGGTATAGCGTGGCCCCGCCAGGTCGTAGCGGTGAATCAGATCAGTGTCCCAACGAATGGCGTCGAGCATGCGGGCGTTCCCCCGGATAGGCTAGTGGGCCGAGTCTAGGGGCTGGGTGGGGAAGCCATCTTGATTTGCATCAACGGGGAGCGGCGCTATGCCACATGGCGATCTAGTGGCCCATCAGCCAGTGCTGGTGCGGCCCGGGCAAGGTCCAGATGCCGAACAGCATGACCAGCAGGCCACCGGCCATCCGCACGCTGCGTTTGCGCAATAACGCGGTGACTCGATCAGCGGCTAAGCCCGTGGCCAGCAGTACCGGCCAGGTGCCAAGGCCAAACGCGAGCATCAGCACCGCACTGTCCAGCGCATTGCCCTGGCTGGCCGCCCACAGCAACGTGCTGTAGACCAACCCGCACGGCAACCAGCCCCAGAGCGCACCCAGCAGCAACGCCCGGGGCAGGCTGGACACCGGCAGCAAACGGTTGGCAACCGGCTGGATATGGCGCCACAGGCCGCGCCCGAGGCTTTCGATACGGGTCAGGCCGCTCCACCAGCCAGCCAGGTACAAGCCCATGCAGATCAGCAACAGCCCGGCGAGGATGCGCATGAACATCGCTGCCGGACTGTTGGCCACGGCCCAGCCGGCCAGGCCGATCAGCAAGCCGGCGGTGGCGTAGCTGAGGATGCGCCCCAGGTTGTAGGCCAGCAGCAGGCGAAAGCGCCGACTGCGTTGCTCCTTGGGAATCGCCAGGGTCAGCGCGCCCATCAGGCCGCCACACATACCCAGGCAATGGCCGCCGCCCAGCAGGCCGAGGATCACCGCCGAGACCAGCAGGGGCGCCAGTTCAAGCATGGGGCGGATCTTTCGGCTTGGGCGGTTGTTCAGGGCCGTTGGCTTCATCGACGGCCGCCAGGTGGTTCGGGTCCTGGTCATCGAACAGCACGCTGTGGGCCGGGCCATCGAGGTCGTCGTACTGGCCGCTGTCCACCGCCCAGAAGAAGATGTAAATGGCGATGGCCACGATCAACAGCGCCGCCGGGATCATCACGTAAAGAGCTGGCATCTGCACTCCATGCCCGCGCGGCTCATGCCGGCAGCGGGCGGGTTACGGGGGCGGGGCTCACGGCTGGCGTGCTCGGCATGCGAGTCAGGCGCAGGGCATTGAGCACCACGGTCAACGAACTGAGGGACATGCCGATCGCCGCCCAGATGGGAGTGATCCAGCCGAGGGCGGCAAACGGCAACATCAGGCCATTGTACAGCCCGGCCCACAGCAGGTTTTCAATGATTACCCGGCGGGTGCGCCGGGCCAGGGTAAAGGCTTGCACCAGGGCGTCGAGGCGGTTCGACAGCAACACCGCGTCGGCGCTGGTCTTGGCCAGGTCGGTGGCCGAGCCCATGGCCACGCTGATATCGGCGGCGGCCAGCACCGGCACATCGTTGACGCCATCGCCGAGCATCAGCACCTTGCGGCCTTCCTTGTGCAGCTGTTGCAGCATTTGCAGCTTGTCATCGGGGCGCAGGCCGCCATGGGCTTCGTCGATGCCCAGCTCGGCGGCGACACTGGCAACCATCGGCGAGCTGTCTCCCGACAGCAGCAACGTGCGCCAGCCGCGTGCCTTGCAGGCGGCGAGCAAGGCGGGCGCGTCGCTGCGCAGGCGGTCATCCAGGACAAACCAGGCCAGGGCGCCGTCGGTGTCGCCCAGCAGCAGCCATTGGCCGGCTTCCTTCGGCGAGGCGGGGAGGGCGCAGCCGCTCAGTTCGCAGACAAAACCCGGCTGGCCAATGCGCAACCGGCGGTCACCGACGCGGCCTTCCAGGCCCAGGCCCGGCGTGCTGAGCACTTCATCCGCCGCCAACGGCGCGCGGCCGAATGCGCGGGCGATAGGATGTTCCGAACGTTGCTCCAGCGCCGCCGCGAGGCTCAGGCACTCGTCGCTGCCCAGCAGGCTCAACGGGCGGATCGCGCGCAACGCCAGGCGACCTTCGGTAAGGGTGCCGGTCTTGTCGAAAATCACCGTGTCGATCTGGTTCAGGCCTTCCAGCACGTGGCCGCGGGTCAGCAGCAGCCCGAGTTTGTGCAGGGTGCCGGTGGCTGCCGTCAGGGCGGTGGGTGTTGCCAGTGAGAGGGCGCAAGGGCAGGTCGCAACCAGCATCGCCAGGACGATCCAGAACGCCCGTGACGAATCCAGCTCCCACCACACCAGGCCGATGACCGCAGCGGCGACCAACGAGCACAACAGGAACCATTGGGCGGCGCGGTCGGCGATCTCCGCCAGCCGGGGTTTCTCCGCCTGGGCCCGCTCCAGCAGGCGCACGATGGCCGACAGGCGCGTGTCGTGGCCCAGGGCGCGGACTTCGACGGTCAGCGCACCTTCGACGTTGAGGGTGCCGGCAGTGACGGCATCGCCGACCTGGCGTGGTTGCGGCAGGTACTCGCCGGTCAGCAGCGATTCGTCGATGCTCGACTGGCCGTCGAGGATGATGCCATCTGCCGGCAGCACCGCCCCCGGATGCACCAGTACCCGGTCGCCCAGGGCCAGTTCGCTGAGCAGGATCCGTTCACTTTGCCCGTCGGCACTCATGCGCAGGCACGAGGCCGGCAACAGGTTGACCAACTGCGCGGTGGCTGCCGCCGTACGTTCCCGGGCGCGACGCTCAAGGTAGCGCCCAGCCAGCAGGAACAGGGCAAACATGCCGACTGCATCGAAATACAGTTCACCGGTGCCGGTGATGGCGGTCCAGATTCCGGCCAGGTAGGCACCGCCAATGGCCAGGGACACCGAAACATCCATGGTCAGGTGGCGGGTGCGCAGGTCGCGCATCGCCCCCTTGAAAAACGGTGCGCAGCTGTAGAACACGATGGGCGTTGTCAGAAACATCGCGACCCAGCGCAGGATCACGTGCAGCTCCGGGCTCAGGTCGATATTGAATTCCGGCCAGGTGGCCATCGTCGCCATCATCGCCTGGAACCACAGCAGCCCGGCCACCCCCAGTTGACGCAGGGCCAGGCGGTTTTCGCTGGCCAGTTGTTCGGCGGCGCGGTCGGCCTGGTACGGGTGGGCGGCGTAGCCGATGTGACGCAATTCGCCGAGCAGTTGGCTCAGGGGCAATTGCCCGTCGGCCCAGCGCACGTGCAGGCGGTGGTTGGACAGGTTCAGGCGTGCCTCGGCCACGGCGGGCAGGCTGCGCAGGTGTTTTTCGATCAGCCAGCCACAGGCGGCGCAACTGATGCCTTCCATCAACAGCGTGGCTTCCGACAGGCCACCGTCGTGGCGCACGAAAGGCTTTTGCACATCGGCACGGTCATACAGCGCCAGCTCGTCCACCAGTTGCACCGGCAGCGCCTCGGGGTTGGCCGAGGCTTCGCTGCGGTGCTGGTAATAGCTTTCCAGGCCACCGGCGACAATCGCCTCGGCCACCGCCTGGCAGCCCGGGCAGCACAGCTCGCGGGGCTCGCCGAGGATCACGGCAGTGAACCGGCTGCCGGGCGGCACGGGCAGGGCGCAGTGGTAGCAGGGGATTGGGGTGGTCATGGCTCAGTTCCGATGATCGTTCCCACGCTCTGCGTGGGAACGCTTCGCTGGACGCTCCGCGTCCGCTCTTGTGACGCGGAGCGTCACGGGATGCATTCCCACGCAGAGCGTGGGAACGATCAAACAGGTGACGCTCTATTTTTTCAGGTCTTCAGCACCCTGCAGCGGCTCGTCGCCCAGCAGCAAGTCCTTGTCATGGCTGACCTGTTCTTCTTCAAACATACGCCAGGTCCGGTCGCCTTCCACCCCTAGCAGCTCGACGAAGCGGCGGCCTTCGACCTTGTCGGTCACCTGGCCGATGTAGCGGCCGGGCTCGCTGTCGCTGCGGGTCAGGATGATCTTGCGATCCTTCTCCGGCTGGGTCGGCGAAATCAGGTTCAGCTCCAGGGTGCCGGGCCCGCTGTTGCCGGTCAGGTGCAATTCGACTTCGCCGGTCAACTCGTCCAAGTGCACCTTGGCCCGCAGTTGCAGAGTCTGGGCCAGCAGTTCGCGGTCCAGGGAACGGTTGATGCCTTTGCCGGCCTCGTAATAGTTGTCGTTGACCAGGTTGTCGGGGTTGTTCACCGCGATGGTCACCATGGACAAGGTCAACGTCACCGAGCAGGTCAGGATCCCAATGATGATCCAGGGCCAGAGGTGCTTGTACCAGGGGCTTGCGGCAGTAGCTGCGGGCATTGTTCGGCTCTCTATTAACGGACTTGTGGGCCGATGAATCGGCTCTTGGCTTCAATGTGGACGCTGTCGTCATCGGCATCCCTGAGGATGAATTTCACCTCGTTGGTGCTCGACGGCAGTTGTTCCGGTGCGCTCGACAACTCCACCGGCATGCTGAAGATTTCCCCGGCCGCTACCTTGATCTCGCGCCGGCCTTGCAGCTTGAGGTCTGGCAGGCCTGCGGCGTCAAGCACGTAGGTGTGGTCGCGCTGGTCCTTGTTCATGATCTTCAGGCTGTAGACGTTTTCGATCCGGCCCTCGGCGTTTTCGCGGTACAGCACGCGGTCCTTGCTGACGTCGAAACCCACCAGCGAGCGCACGAAGAAGGCGGCCACCAACAGGCTGATCATCGCCAGCAGCACCAGGGCATAACCGATCAGGCGCGGGCGCAGCTTATGGGTTTTCTGCCCGGACAGGTTGTGCTCGGTGGTGTAGCTGATCAGCCCGCGCGGGTATTCCATCTTGTCCATGATGTTGTCGCAGGCGTCGATGCAGGCCGCGCAGCCGATGCATTCAATCTGCAGGCCGTCACGGATGTCGATGCCGGTAGGGCACACCTGCACGCACATCGTGCAATCGATGCAGTCCCCCAAGCCCTGGGCCTTGTAGTCGATACCTTTTTTGCGCGGCCCACGGACTTCGCCACGGCGCGGGTCGTAGGAAACGATCATCGTGTCCTTGTCGAACATCACGCTCTGGAAACGCGCATACGGGCACATGTAGATGCACACCTGCTCGCGCAGCCAGCCGGCGTTGCCGTAGGTGGCGAGGGTGAAGAAGCCGACCCAGAAATACGACCAGCCATCCGCCTGGCCGGTGAAGAAATCGAACACCAGTTCACGGATCGGCGAGAAGTAGCCGACAAAGGTCATGCCGGTGACGAAGCCGATGATCAGCCACAGGCTGTGCTTGCCGAACTTGCGCAGGAACTTGTTGGCGCTCATCGGCGCCTTGTCCAGCTTGATGCGCTGGTTGCGGTCGCCTTCGGTGACCTTTTCGCACCACATGAAGATCCAGGTCCACACGCTTTGCGGGCAGGTGTAGCCGCACCAGACGCGGCCGGCATACACGGTGATGAAGAACAGGCCAAACGCCGCCACGATCAGGATGCCCGACAGCAGGATGAAATCCTGGGGCCAGAAAGTCGCGCCAAAAATGAAGAATTTACGCTCCGGCAGGTTCCACCAGACTGCCTGGTGGCCACCCCAGTTCAGCCACACGGTGCCGAAGTAGAGCAGGAACAAACCGGCCCCCCCGAGCATCCGCAGATTGCGGAACAAGCCGGTGAAGGCACGGGTGTAGATTTTCTCCCGCGATGCGTAGAGATCGACGGTGTTATTCGAATTTTTGGCAGGCGGAGTAACGTCATGTACCGGAATCTGGTTGCTCATCATTGCATCCCACGGCAGTGGAGATTTGCCTCGGCCAGTACGTGCCAGCCGGGGTCAAAATAGGGGTGTTGCAGTGGCCTAATGATACGCCCCTGATACCCTTCGACGGGTGCGACCTTTGGTCGCGTTGGGGGAAATCAATTGATGGTGTACGTGATCTGGGTCAATTGACTTGTGAAGTATGGACGGTTTTCGCAGCCTTACCGGTCATTCGTCCCATGGATTGATCAGCGCGACGCCGCTGGATTGAAAGTCGCCAGTGTTGCGCGTGACCACTGTCAGACCATGAACCAGCGCGGTTGCAGCGATCAGCGCGTCACTTTCGTTGGCCTGGTCTGGCACATGCAAGCTGGCACAGCGCAGGGCAACTGCTGCATCAATCGGCAGGATTCTGGCATCAAACGCCGGCATGACATGGCGCTTGAGCCATGTGCGCAAAACCTTCCCCTGGGCGGGATCACGCCGCTCCATTCGCAGGACTCCTGTTTCCAGTTCCTTCAAGGTAATGGCTGAAATATACATCCGTGGCGCGATGACACTTTTGGCCCAGGCGACGACCTTGGCATCGGCCTGGGGTTTGCGCAGTTCAGAGATGACGTTGGTGTCGAGTAGATACATCAAGTGAAGTCCACGGGTCGATGAGTGATCACGGCGCGTTCGGTTTCGAACTCGATATCTGCCGCTTCTGGCATCACCAACAGGTCAACGATGTCGGCATTGAGGCCTGTCAGTTTTTGGTAGTCCTCAATACTTAGCAGTACATGGGCAGGCTTGCCCCGGTCAGTGATAAAAACCGGGCCTTGGCGGGCGGCTTTTTTGGCACCGCTTGTGTCTTGATTGAATTCACGGCTGGAAATGGTGGTGATGGTCATGGGGGCTAACCTCCGTATGGAGTACGAATGTAGTCACGTTACTACCTGCGGTTTTCTTGATCAATCTCAAATGTAGATGCGTTGCTGGCGGTGACGACTTTTTCGACTTGAAAACAAAACGGCCCCGCCAATCTCCACTGGCGGGGCCGTTTTTTTCATCGCTTTTCCTCACACGGCGTCTGGCGGCTTGTTCCCATGGGACAGTCCGAAACATACGCCGCCAGCAAGTGCACCTTGCCGTTTCCCTTGCGACTTCCTGGTGGTGAGTAAGTAAATCAGGAGAGGTCTACGGGCCGGTGTGGTGGCGTTTTTATAACTGCTTTTTGCGCTGTTAAATAACCTACAACGATTGGTTAGGAAGCTGACGCTTCTGCGATAACAGTTCTTAGGCCCAAACGAGCCTTTGTTTACACAGAATGAAACGTTTGTTGTAGGAACGCTGATCGCGTTATTGCCACGCAGGAAATGCCGACGTTGAGATCAAGTCTGGATCAGTGTTCGGCAATGTTTTGTAGCAGCGCGCAGCGTTACCACGATGAAACCTTTGATGAGCAATTGTTGAACGTTATGCCTAGGTCTCTTGCGCAACGATAAATTTATTTTGTTTTGACGTTATTCAAATCGAGGAAACCAATGACCATTCAACGTGCTAATGACACGCATAATGTTGGAGCCGTTCCACCATCGGCTTCGACGCTGCCAGTATCCTCTGGCATCAGCGTAGAGCAATTCAGTAGTTGGAATGATTATCGGGTGGCCGACCGTCTACTCAGAAACTTTGATAAGTATGCCGACCCTGCGCAACCAGACTACATCACCCGCGACTCTCTACGACAGGTTGCGTATGCCTCTGCGCAGAGTGGCTACAGCAGTGACGACATGAATTTTGCCCGTTCGCTGCTGGAAAATCCTGTACTCATGGAGAAACTCGATGGGTACGGAAAGCATAAGCACGATGGCAAAATCGATCGTGAAAGTATCATAACCGTGGGTCAGAATATGGGGTTTCCCCTGGCCACGATGAGTGATAAAGAACTGGCGCAAAAGCTCCTGAATGAATATGACACCTATTACCCGGAGCGCGGTTGGGGTGGGATTGATCGCAGGGAGGGTGTGACTTACGCTTCACTGAAGAACATCGCGGATGGGACGCGTCATGATCGCGGCCCAGATGAAGCGATGGTCGCGCGGGAAATCTTGAGTCGTCCTGAGTTAGTGGCACAGTTAGGACTGACGGATTGGTCTAAATCGGCTGATCGGGGGGCGATCAACGCTGCTATTAAAAGAATGGACCAAGTGCATGAAGAACGGTAACGCCTCGTCCTCGGGGTAAGTTGAGTTCCACCAATGCCCCATTACCAAAGCCCCGCGCAGCATTGGCTGCGCGGGGCTTTTTGGTTTTAATGCTTACTGCTCCTCAGCTGCCTTGTCTCCATGGGACAGGCTGTAAACATAGGCCGCCAGCAAGTGCACCTTGTCATTGCCCTGCAACTGCTCCTGCGCAGGCATCTGGCCTTGACGGCCATAACGGATGGTCTGCTGCAGTTGCGCGAAGCTCGAACCGTAGATGAACGCGCCAGGGTGGGTCAGGTCAGGCGCGCCCATGGCGGGTGTACCTTTACCGGCGGGACCGTGGCACGCCACGCAGTTGGCGGCGAAGAGTTTCTCGCCGTTGGCCACGTCTGCCTTCGCGCCTTCCGGCAATTTGCGGCCATCGAGGTTGGTCACCACAAAGCCGGCCACATCGGCCACGCCTTGCTCGCCAATGACTTCGGCCCACGCCGGCATCACCGCGTGGCGGCCCTTCATGATGGTTTCCTTGATGGTGGCCGGGTCGCCGCCCCAGCGCCAGTCGGCGTCGGTCAGGTTGGGGAAGCCGTAGGCACCCTTGGCGTCGGAACCGTGGCACACCGAGCAGTTGGAGGCGAACAGGCGGCCACCCATCTTCAAGGCTTGCGGGTCCTTGGCCACTTCTTCGATCGGCATGGCGGCGAACTTGGCGAAGATCGGCCCGAACCGGGCGTCCGACTTGGCCATTTCCTTTTCCCATTCGTGCACGCCGGTCCAGCCGGTCTGGCCATTGGCAAACGGGGTTTGCTTGTCGTTGTCGAGGTAGTTGTAGCCCGGCAGCAGGCCTTTCCAGTTGCCCAGGCCAGGGTACAGCGCCAGGTAACCGAGGGCGAAGATGATGGTGCCGACGAACAGCATGAACCACCATTTGGGCAGCGGGTTGTCGTACTCCTCGATGCCGTCGAACGAGTGGCCGACGGTTTCATCGGTTTGCTCGGCGCGCTGGCCCTTGCGGGTCGACAGCAGCAGCCAGGTCAGGGCGAAAATGGTACCCAGACTGAGGACTGTGACGTACAGACTCCAGAACGTAGTCATTCTTTGTTACTCCTAGACGCTTCCACGACGTGCTTGATGGCTTCGGGATCATCCGCGAAGGGCAGCAACGTCGCGTCTTCAAACTCCGACTTGCGCTTGGGGCTGAACACCCACAAGGCCAGGCCGATAAAGGCCACCATCACGACAACGGTGCCCAGGCCTCGAATCATCCCGATATCCATCCAGATCACCGTTTGCTTTTGATGATGGTGCCAAGGCCTTGCAAGTAGGCCACCAGTGCGTCCATTTCGGTCTTGCCCTTCACGGCCGCTGCCGCGCCGGCGATGTCTTCGTCGGTGTAGGGCACGCCCAGGGTGCGCAAGACTTCCATCTTCTTGGCGGTGTCCTTGCCGTCGAGTTTGTTTTCGACCAGGAACGGGTACGCCGGCATTTTCGATTCGGGCACCACGTTGCGCGGGTTGTACAAGTGCGCACGCTGCCAGTCATCGGAGTAACGACCGCCGACCCGGGCCAGGTCCGGGCCGGTACGCTTGGAACCCCACAGGAATGGGTGGTCCCACACGCTTTCACCGGCGACCGAGTAGTGGCCGTAGCGTTCGGTTTCGGCGCGGAACGGGCGGATCATCTGCGAGTGGCAGCCGACACAACCGTTGGCGATGTAGACGTCGCGGCCTTCCAGTTCAAGGGCGGTGCGCGGCTTCATGCCTTCCACCGGCTTGTTGGTCACGTCCTGGAAAAACAGCGGAACGATCTGGGTCAGGCCGCCGATACTCACGGCGATGACCATGAAGAAGGCCAGCAGGCCGATATTCTTCTCGACTACTTCATGCTTCATCAGTGAGCTCCCACAACGGCGATCTTGGTAGCGGCTTCGGCTTCTACAGGGTCGGAGGCACGCACGGTGCGCCACACGTTGTAGGCCATGAACAGCATGCCGCTGGCAAAGATCGCACCGCCCAGGGCGCGCACGATGTAACCCGGATGGCTGGCTTGCAGCCCTTCGACGAAGGAGTAGGTGAGGGTGCCGTCATCGTTGATTGCACGCCACATCAGGCCCTGGGTGATGCCGTTGACCCACATCGAGGCGATGTAGAGCACGGTACCGATGGTGGCCAGCCAGAAGTGGGTGTTGATCAGGCTGACGCTGTGCATCTGCGCACGGCCGAACAGTTTCGGGATCATGTGGTACAGCGCGCCGATGGAAATCATCGCTACCCAACCGAGGGCGCCGGCGTGTACGTGGCCGATGGTCCAGTCGGTGTAGTGGGACAGCGAGTTGACCGTCTTGATGGCCATCATCGGGCCTTCGAAGGTCGACATGCCGTAGAACGCCAGGGAGACCACGAGGAACCGCAGGATCGGGTCGGTGCGCAATTTATGCCAGGCGCCCGACAGGGTCATCATGCCGTTGATCATGCCGCCCCAGCTTGGCGCGAGCAGGATGATCGACATCGCCATGCCCAGGGACTGGGCCCAGTCCGGCAATGCGGTGTAGTGCAGGTGGTGCGGACCGGCCCAGATGTACAGGGTGATCAGGGCCCAGAAGTGCACGATGGACAGGCGATAGGAGTAGATCGGACGCTCGGCCTGTTTCGGCACGAAGTAGTACATCATCCCCAGGAAGCCGGTGGTGAGGAAGAAACCTACGGCGTTGTGGCCGTACCACCACTGGATCATTGCGTCCGTCGCACCGGCGTAGGCCGAGTAGGACTTGAAGAAGCTGACCGGCAAGGACGCATGGTTGACGATATGCAGCATCGCCGTCACCAGGATAAATGCCCCGTAGAACCAGTTGCCGACATAGATGTGCTTGGTCTTGCGCTTGACGATGGTGCCGAAGAACACCACTGCGTAGGTCACCCAGACAATCGCCAGCAAAATGGCGATCGGCCATTCCAGCTCGGCGTATTCCTTGGTGGTGGTGTAGCCCAGCGGCAGGGTGACGATCGCGCCCACGATGACCGCTTGCCAACCCCAGAAGGTAAAGGCCGCCAGTGCATCGGAAATCAGTCGCGTTTGGCAGGTTCGCTGCACGACGTAGTAAGAAGTGGCAAACAGTGCACATCCACCGAAGGCGAAAATCACCAGGTTGGTGTGCAACGGGCGCAGGCGTCCAAATGTCGTCCATGGCAGGCCAAAATTCAACTCTGGCCAAACCAGTTGCGAGGCAATGAAAACGCCGAGCCCCATGCCAAGGATCCCCCAGACCACCGTCATGATGGCGAACTGGCGGACTACCTTATAGTTATAAGCAGTCGGACTGATTGCTGTGCTCATTCTAAGGTTCCACGGTTTAGTTTTTTTATAGGGTAAAAATCGGTCGCAAGTATGGAGAAAGCAAGATTCCATTGCAACGCAAGGTGACCTGCATCAATGCGTTCCAAACCAGATTCTGCGCCCTTTCCATGTTTGGCGTAAGGACAAAATTCAGGGTTAAAAGCTGACGACTTGGACAGGATTTTAAACGGGTCGAAGGTACTTGTAACTGAGTGTGTGTAAACAAGCAGCTCGGGTGACGAATGGCCAGTGGCACGACAGCCGGTAGGTACCAGCCTTTGCGCCTGTCATCGAGCAGAAATGTTTCAACCCATCGAGTGCAAGTCGGCCGTCGACCGGCCAATGCCAGTCCACTGTGCAAACAAGCGTAGACCCGAATGGCAGGAGGGGAAAGTCAGCGATCGGAAGGGTGCGACAATGGGTCGCAAAAAAGCCGCGCCTGAATCAGGCGCGGCTTTTGGGTGGTGCAGGATTACTCGGGTTGGCTGTCAGGCGTTGCGCCATCAGCATTGTGGGACAGGCTGTAAACATAGGCGGCCAGCAGGTGCACCTTGTCATTGCCTTGCAGTACTTCCTGCGCAGGCATCTGGCCTTGGCGGCCGTGGCGAATGGTCTGCTGCAACTGCGCCAGGCTGGTGCCGTAGATAAAGCCGCCTGGCTGCGTCAGGTTCGGCGCGCCCATGGCTTCCACGCCATGGCCTTCCGGCCCGTGGCAGGCGACACAGGTGGTGCTGAATGCCACTTGGCCCGCGGCGACATCCGCAGTGCTGTCCGCCGGCAGCGGCAGCCCCGCCAATTCATGGCGCACGTAGGCTGCGACGTTCTTCACACCGTCCTCACCCAGCACTTCACCCCAGGCCGGCATCGCGGCATGACGGCCATTCATGATGGTCATCTTGATTGCATCCGCCGAACCGCCCCAGCGCCAGATGTTGTCTGCCAGGTTCGGGAAGCCGTAGGCGCCCTTGGCGTCCGAGCCATGGCACACCGCGCAGTTGGAGGCGAACAGGCGGCCGCCCATTTTCAGCGCCTGCGGGTCCTTGGCGACTTCTTCCACCGGCATGGCCGCGAATTTGGCGAAGATCGGCCCGAATTTGGCGTCGGCCTTGGCCATCTCCTTGTCCCATTCCTTGGTCTGGGTCCAGCCATCTTCATAGCCCGGCAATACGCCTTTCCAGTTGCCCAGGCCCGGGTAGAGGATCAGGTAGCCGACGGCAAACACCAGGGTGCCGGCGAACAGCATGAACCACCATTGCGGCAGCGGGTTGTCGTACTCCTCGATCCCGTCGAAGGCGTGGCCCATGGTCTGGTCCACGCTGCCCTTGGTCTCGCCCTTGCGGGTGCCGATCAACAGCCAGGTCAGGCCGATCAGGCTGCCGAGGGTCAGTACACAGATCCATGTACTCCAGAAGGTAGTCATGGCCGGTTGCTCCTTGTTGCAGGCTCTTCTTGAGCGTCGGGGGTTGGCGGTAGCGGTTCATCGGCAAACGGCAGCAGGCACGCCTCGGCGAACTCTGCGTTGCGCCGGGAGTTGAACACCCACAGCGACAGGCCGATGAAGGCGATGGCCACGACCAGCGTGCCAAGCCCGCGGATGGTTCCAGCATCGAATTCAAATCCCATGGCTCACCTCTTGCTCTTGATGGCAGTGCCGAGCACTTGCAGGTACGAAACCAGCGCGTCCATCTCGGTCTTGCCCTTGAGGGAGGCCACGGCCCCGGCGATGTCGTCGTCGGTGTACGGCACGCCGAGGGTGCGCATCACCTTGAGCTTGGTCTCGGTGTGGCTGCTGTCGACCGGGGCGGTGACCAGCCATGGGTACGCCGGCATCTTTGATTCCGGTACCACGTTGCGCGGGTTGTACAAGTGCGCGCGGTGCCAGTCGTCCGAGTAGCGCGCGCCGACGCGGGCCAGGTCCGGCCCGGTGCGCTTGGAGCCCCACAGGAACGGGTGATCCCACACGCTTTCACCGGCCACCGAGTAGTGGCCATAACGCTCGGTTTCGGCGCGGAACGGGCGGATCATCTGCGAATGGCACTGTACGCAGCCTTCGCGGATATAGATGTCGCGACCTTCCAGTTGCAGCGCGGTGTAGGGCTTCATGCCTTCCACCGGCTTGTTGGTCACATCCTGGAAGAACAGCGGCACGATCTGGGTCAGGCCGCCGATGCTCACGGCGAGCACCATCAGCAGCATCAGCAGGCCGACGTTCTTTTCAATGGTTTCGTGTTTCATCATCGACTCCTCAGGCCATCTGCGCCGCAGCGGCGACTTCGGCGGGTTGTGCCGAACGCACGGTGCGCCAAGTGTTGTAAGCCATCAGGAACATGCCGCTGAGGAAGATCGCCCCGCCCACCAGTCGCACGATGAAGCCTGGGTGGCTGGCCACCAGGGTTTCGACGAAGGAGTAGGTCAAGGTGCCGTCTTCGTTGACTGCACGCCACATCAGGCCCTGGGCGATGCCGTTGACCCACATCGAGGCGATGTAGAGCACGGTGCCGATGGTGGCCAGCCAGAAGTGCGCGTTGATCAGGCCGAGGCTGTACATCTGCTCGCGACCGAAGATTTTCGGGATCATGTGATACAGCGCGCCGATGGAGATCATCGCTACCCAACCCAGCGCCCCGGCGTGTACGTGGCCGATGGTCCAGTCGGTGTAGTGGGAGAGGGCGTTGACCGTCTTGATCGCCATCATCGGCCCTTCAAAGGTCGACATGCCGTAGAACGCGAGAGACACGACAAGGAAGCGCAGGATCGGGTCGCTGCGCAACTTATGCCAGGCGCCCGACAGGGTCATCATCCCGTTGATCATCCCGCCCCAGCTCGGTGCCAGCAGTACCAGCGACATCACCATGCCCAGGGACTGTGCCCAGTCCGGCAGCGCGGTGTAGTGCAAGTGGTGCGGGCCGGCCCAGATGTACAGGGTGATCAGTGCCCAGAAGTGCACGATGGACAGGCGATAGGAATACACCGGGCGTTCGGCCTGTTTCGGCACGAAGTAGTACATCATCCCCAGGAAGCCGGCGGTGAGGAAAAAGCCTACCGCGTTATGCCCATACCACCACTGCACCATGGCATCCGTCGCACCGCCGTACAGCGAGTAGGACTTGGTCAGGCTGACCGGAATTTCCAGGTTGTTGACGATATGCAGGATGGCCACGGTGATGATGAACGCACCGAAGAACCAGTTACCGACGTAGATGTGCTTGGTGTTGCGCTTCATCACCGTGCCGAAGAACACGATGGCATAGGCCACCCAGACGATGGTGATCAGGATGTCGATCGGCCATTCCAGCTCGGCGTATTCCTTGGAGCTGGTGTAGCCCAGCGGCAAGGTGATCGCGGCCAGCACAATGACCAGCTGCCAGCCCCAGAAGCAGAACTGCGCGATCTTTGGCGCGAACAATTGGGTCTGGCAGGTGCGTTGCACCGAGTAGAAGGAGCTGGCAAACAGCGCGCAACCGCCAAAGGCAAAGATCACCGCGTTGGTGTGCAGCGGGCGCAAGCGGCCGAAACTGGTCCAGGGCAAATTGAAGTTGAGTTCGGGCCATACCAACTGGGCAGCGAGAAAAACCCCGAGCCCCATGCCGACGATGCCCCACACCACCGTCATAATGGCGAATTGGCGGACCACCTTGTAGTTATAGGCGGTACTTAAAGTAGTGTTCATGGTTCCCCATCCACGGTTCAACCCAAGCAAATGCGGCACTTGGGCTGGAGTTATAGGCAGACTAAAAAGCGAGGCAAGCATGGGCAAAGAGCACAAGGCCAGTATTGACGGGGATCAATGGGCGCAGTGTGTGCGGGAACGCGGCTGGTTGTGGAATGCCGCGACAGGGTCTATCGCGCGTACGCCCGCGACGCTGATCCTGGCCCACGGCGCGGGCGCGCCGATGGACTCGGGCTTCATGAGCGACATGGCTGCACGCCTTGCGGGGCATGGCGTGAACGTATTGCGCTTCGAGTTTCCGTACATGGCCCAGCGCCGTGTGGATGGCGGTAAACGTCCGCCGAACCCGGCGCCGAAGCTGCTGGAATGCTGGCGTGAGGTGTATGCCGAGGTGCGACGTCATGTCGCTGGGAAACTGGCGGTGGGCGGCAAGTCGATGGGCGGGCGGATGGCCAGTCTATTGGCGGATGAATTGGGCGCGGACGCGCTGGTGTGCCTGGGTTATCCGTTCTATGCGGTGGGCAAACCGGAGAAACCCCGGACCGAGCATCTGGCCGGGCTGAAGACGTCGACGTTGATTGTGCAGGGTGAGCGGGATGCACTGGGCAATCGGGCGGCGGTGGAGGGGTATGTGTTGTCGCCGAGCATCGAGGTGATGTGGCTGGTGGCGGGGGATCATGATTTGAAGCCGTTGAAGGCTTCGGGGTTCAGTCATGAGCAGCATCTGGAGGCTGCGGCGGTGAAGGTGGCCGGGTTTCTCGGCGCCTGATAGGGCCCTTTCGCGAGCAAGCCCGCTCCCACATTTGAAATGCATTCCAAATGTGGGAGCGGGCTTGCTCGCGAAAGCGGTTTACCGGTTAAAGCGTTCTACCAACGAGTACTGGGTATTGGCGGTATGCGTCAGCTCTTCACTCAACTGCGCCGAATTCAACGCCTGTTCCGACGTCTGGTCCGCCAGCAACGCAATGGTGCTGATGTTACGGCTGATCTCTTCCGCCACCGAGCTCTGCTCTTCGGTCGCCGCCGCAATCTGCGCCGTCATATCGGTGATGTGCGCCACCGCCTCGCTGATCCCGATCAGCGCCTGATCCGCTTCCATCACCCGTGCCACACCTTCTTCCGCCTGGCGATGCCCGGCGTCCATGGTTTGTACGGCCGCGCTGGCGGTCTGTTGCAGCTTGGCGATCAGCGCATGAATCTGCCCGGTGGACTCGCTGGTGCGCTGGGCCAGTTGCCGCACTTCGTCGGCCACCACCGCAAAGCCGCGACCCATCTCCCCGGCACGGGCCGCTTCGATGGCCGCGTTCAGCGCCAGCAGGTTGGTCTGGTCGGCGATGCCCTTGATCACATCCACCACGCCACCGATTTCGTCACTGTCCTTGGCCAGTTGGGTCACGGTCACGCCGGTCTCGCCCACGGCCACCGACAGGCGCTGAATCGCTTCGCGGGTTTCGCCGGCGATATCACGGCCACGTCCGGTCAGGCGATTGGCTTCCTGGGTGGCATCGGCGGTGCGTTGCACATGGCTGGCGACTTCCTGAGTCGTCGCGGCCATCTGGTTGACCGCGGTGGCCACCTGTTCGGTTTCCACGCGCTGGCGTTCAAGACCGCTGGAGCTGTTATGCGCCAGGGTATTGGACTGCGCCGCCTGGGAGTTGAGGTGTTCAGCCGTGTCCTGCAAACGGGTAAGACACGTCTTCAGGCGCGCCTCCTGGCTGAGGATCGACATTTCCAGGCGCGCCTGGGCGCCGCGGCTGTCGGTGTACATCTGCGCGATCAGCGGGTCTGAGGTGGTCTGTTCGGCCAGGCGCAGCAAGCGCTTGAGCCCGCGTTGTTGCCAGCTCAGGCCCAACAGGCCCAGCGGTACCGACAGCGCCGCTGCCAGGGCAAAGCCCCAGTGGGAATTGAGCCACACGCCAATCAGGAAGCTCAACTGGCTGACCAGGATAAACGGCAGCCAGTCCTGCAACACCGGCAGCCACTTGTCGCGGCGCGGGATGGCCGGCTTGCCCTGGTTGATGCGCTGGTAAAGCGCTTCGGCACGGCGGATCTGCTCGGCGGTGGGCTTGACCCGCACCGACTCGTAGCCGATCACCTGGTTGCCGTCGAAGACCGGTGTCACATAGGCGTTGACCCAATAGTGATCACCGCTCTTGCAGCGGTTCTTGACGATGCCCATCCATGGCAAGCCTTGTTTGAGCGTGGACCACATGTGTGCGAACACTGCCGCCGGCACATCCGGATGACGAACCAGGTTGTGCGGGGCACGCAGCAGTTCGTCATGGGAAAACCCACTGATCTCGACGAAGGCGTCGTTGCAGTAGGTGATCACGCCTTTGGCATCCGTGGTGGAGATCAACCGTTGCTGAGCGGGGAAGGTACGTTCGCGCTGGGTAACGGGTTGGTTATTACGCATGATTGTTCAATCCGCAAGGCTTTGACAGGTTGTCGACCGTCGCGGGGTTTTATTTAACTTATTTTTTGCAACAATCGGCGCAGCCTCAGCCCGCCAGCATCGGATAGGTAAACAACCCGAAATGCAGCAGGTTCAGCCCGAAGTGCGTAACGATCGCCGCGCCCAATCCGCCAAAGCGATACGCCAGGCCGTAGCCCAGGCCTGCGATGGTCGCCAGCAGGGTCCACTGCCAGCCTGCGCCCAGGTGTACCAGGCCGAACAGCAGGGCGGCCAACAGCAGGGCGAGGTTTTCACCATAGGGCAATTGCTTGAACCGTCGGCTCAGGCCGCCCTGGATATAACCGCGGAACAGCGCTTCCTCCACCAGGGTCACCAGCAGCAGGTTATTCAACACCCACAGCCAGGCCTGCTCCGGCCACTTCGGGGCCCAACTGATGACGCCCAGCAACGCAGCGCCGCCCAGGGCGGCAATCGCCGTCAGTGTCAACGCCAGGGCGGTGGCATAGATCGACAGGCGCAGGGACCGGCGCGCAACAATCCACGGGCAGGCCAGCAGCAGCCAGAAGCCAATCAGCGGCTTGTCCTGGTTCAGGTACATCGAGAAAGGCACGGCGTCGTCCGTAAAGCGCTGCGGCGCGATCCCGCGACCGTTGTAGAACCCGGGCAGCCAATGCATCGCCAGCCCCAGCGCCAGCACGATAAACAGCCCGTGGCCCAGATAGCGTACCCACGGGTTTCGCTGTTGCCGCACGGCAAACCCGGCCAACAGCAGCATGGCGACGGAAAGCGCCGCCATTAACCCCAATTGCCCGTAGCTCAAGGCAAGTACATAGCCGATGGAAAGAAGCGCCAGGTACAGCCATGGCAATGCAAGCATGGGGAATCCTTGTGACAGTCAAAATCTGAGGGCGGCAGTATACCGAGCGTCACCGACGGTAAAAATGAAAACACCGCCAGGGAAGGCGGTGTTTTGGGTAGCGCGTGTCAGTTACGAGGCAATCAACTGCCGCAACACGTAGTGCAGGATCCCGCCGGCCTTGAAGTACTCGACCTCATTGAGGGTGTCGATGCGGCACAGCACTTCGACCTTCTCGCTGCTGCCATCCTCACGGGTGATCACCAGCGTCAGGTTCATGCGTGGCTCGATCTCGGTGTTGGTCAGCCCGAGGATGTCGATCTTCTCCTTGCCTGTCAGCTTGAGTGCCTTGCGGTTCTGGTCCAGCTTGAACTGCAGGGGCAGCACGCCCATGCCCACCAGGTTGGAACGGTGAATCCGCTCGAAACTCTCGGCAATCACCGCCTTGACCCCCAGCAGGTTGGTGCCCTTTGCCGCCCAGTCACGGCTTGAGCCGGTGCCGTATTCCTGGCCGGCGATCACCACCAGCGGGGTGCCCGAGGCCTGGTATTTCATGGCGGCGTCATAGATCGGCATTTTCTCGCCGGTAGGGATGTAGATCGTATTGCCGCCTTCCTCGCCGCCGAGCATTTCGTTGCGGATGCGGATGTTGGCGAAGGTGCCGCGCATCATCACTTCATGGTTGCCGCGACGCGAGCCGTAGGAGTTGAAGTCCCGCGGTTCGACGCCTTGCTCGCGCAGGTATTTGCCGGCCGGGCTGTCGGTCTTGATGTTACCGGCGGGAGAGATGTGGTCGGTGGTCACCGAATCCCCCAACAGAGCCAGCACGTTGGCGCCCTTGACGTCTTCGATCACCGGCAGCGGGCCGCCAATGTCGTCGAAGAAGGGTGGATGCTGGATGTAGGTGGAATCTTTCTGCCACACGTAGGTCGCGGCCTGCGGCACTTCAATGGCTTGCCACTGTTCGTCGCCGGCAAACACTTCGGCGTATTCCTTGTGGAACATCCCGGTGCTGACTTGGGCGACGGCGTCGGCGATTTCCTTGCTGCTGGGCCAGATGTCTCTCAGGTACACCGGCTTTCCATCGGAGCCGGTGCCCAGTGGTTCGCTGCTGATGTCCATGCGCACGGTGCCGGCCAGGGCATAGGCCACCACGAGGGGCGGGGAGGCCAGCCAGTTGGTTTTCACCAGTGGGTGCACCCGGCCTTCGAAGTTACGGTTGCCCGAGAGCACCGAGGCCACGGCCAGGTCGGCTTTCTGGATGGCTTTTTCGATCGGCTCGGGCAGCGGCCCGGAGTTGCCGATACAGGTGGTGCAGCCATAACCCACCAGGTCGAAGCCCAGCTTGTCGAGGTAGTGGGTCAAGCCTGCCGCTTTGTAGTAATCAGTCACGACTTTGGAGCCAGGCGCCAGGGAGGTTTTCACCCAGGGCTTGCTCTTCAGACCTTTCTCCACGGCCTTTTTCGCCACCAGGCCCGCCGCCATCATCACGCTCGGGTTGGAGGTGTTGGTGCAGGAGGTAATGGCCGCGATCACCACCGCGCCGTTTTTCAGGCGATAGGTCTGGCCTTCGAAGTCGTAGTCGGCTTCACCGATCAGGTCGGCGTTGCCCACCGCAACACCGCCGCCGCCTTCGCTTTCCAGGCGGCCTTCTTCCTTGTTGGTGGGCTTGAATTGCAGGTCGAGGAAATCGCTGAAGGCCTGGCCGACGTTAGGCAGTGAGACACGGTCTTGCGGACGTTTAGGCCCGGCCAGGCTGGCTTCGACGCTGGCCATGTCCAGCGCCAGGCTGTCGGTAAAGATCGGCTCCTGACCTGCATTGCGCCACAGGCCCTGGGCCTTGGTGTAGGCCTCCACCAGTTTGACGGTTTCTGCAGGACGGCCCGACAGGCGCAGGTAGTCCAGGGTTACGTCATCCACCGGGAAGAAGCCACAGGTGGCGCCGTATTCCGGGGCCATGTTGGCGATGGTGGCGCGGTCGGCCAGTGGCAGATCTGCCAGGCCGTCGCCATAGAATTCGACAAATTTGCCGACCACGCCCTTTTTACGCAGCATCTGGGTGACGGTCAGCACCAGGTCAGTGGCGGTGATGCCTTCTTTCAGCTTGCCAGTGAGCTTGAAGCCGATCACTTCCGGGATCAGCATCGAAACGGGCTGCCCGAGCATCGCGGCTTCCGCTTCAATCCCGCCCACACCCCAGCCCAATACGCCGAGGCCGTTGATCATGGTGGTGTGGGAGTCGGTGCCGACCAGGGTGTCGGGGAAGGCATAGGTGCGGCCGTCTTCATCCTTGGTCCACACGGTGCGGCCGAGGTATTCCAGGTTGACCTGGTGGCAGATGCCGGTGCCCGGTGGCACTACGCTGAAGTTGTCGAAGGCGCTCTGGCCCCAGCGCAGGAAGGCGTAGCGTTCGCCGTTGCGCTGCATTTCGATGTCGACGTTTTCCTGGAAGGCGCCGGTGGTGGCGAACTTGTCGACCATCACCGAGTGGTCGATCACCAGGTCCACCGGTGACAGCGGGTTGATGCGTTGCGGGTCACCGCCGGCCTTGGCCACGGCGGCGCGCATGGCGGCCAGGTCGACCACGGCGGGCACGCCGGTAAAGTCTTGCATCAGCACGCGGGCGGGGCGGTATTGGATCTCGCGGTCGGAGCGGCGCTCCTTGAGCCAGGCGGCAATGGCCTTGAGGTCGGCGCCGGTGACGGTCTTTTCGTCTTCCCAGCGCAGCAGGTTTTCCAGCAGCACCTTGAGGGACATCGGCAGCTTGTCCAGATCACCCAGGCTCTTGGCGGCTTCGGGCAGGCTGAAGTAGTGATAGGTCTTGTCGTCGATCTGTAAGGTTTTAAGGGTTCTCAGACTATCAAGGGATGACATTACATGACTCCTTATGGTCCGCACGGCTACGGACCTGACGGGACGAACAGAGCTTACAAATTAGCCCTGTTTTAAGTAGCTGGCTAATTACTGGACTCTATCAATAAGTCCAAGGTTCCGAACTCGGCTATCATGCGCGCGTTTTCATGACAGGCATTGCGCTATAGCAAGCCCGTGATCCAGGAGAGTTGATGAACACCCTTTTTATGCACTGCCGCCCGGGTTTTGAAGGCGAAGTCTGTTCCGAGATCGCGGAGCACGCCGCACGCCTGAACGTTTCGGGCTATGCCAAGGCCAAGACCGGCAGCGCCTGCGCCGAATTTGTCTGCACCGAAGAAGACGGCGCCCAGCGCCTGATGCGCGGCCAACGCTTTGCCGAGCTGATCTTCCCGCGGCAGTGGGCGCGCGGGGTGTTCATCGACTTGCCGGAAACCGACCGTATCAGCGTGATCCTCGCGCACCTGCGGGATTTCCCGGTGTGCGGCAGCCTGTGGCTGGAAATGGTCGACACCAATGACGGCAAGGAGCTGTCGAACTTCTGCAAGAAATTCGAAGTTCACTTGCGCAAGGCGCTGATGGCCGCCGGCAAACTGGTGGAAGACGCCAGCAAGCCGCGCCTGCTGTTGACCTTCAAGAGCGGCCGCGAAGTGTTCATGGGCCTGGCCGAGTCAAACAACTCGGCCATGTGGCCGATGGGCATCCCGCGCCTCAAATTCCCGCGGGACGCGCCAAGCCGCTCGACCTTGAAGCTGGAAGAGGCCTGGCACCACTTTATCCCCCGAGACCAGTGGGACGAGCGCCTGCACAGCGACATGACCGGCGTCGACCTCGGCGCAGCGCCTGGCGGCTGGACCTGGCAACTGGTCAACCGCGGCATGCTGGTGACCGCCATCGACAACGGCCCGATGGCCGAAAGCCTGATGGACACCGGGCTGGTGCAGCACTTGATGGCCGACGGCTTTATCTACACCCCCAAGCAGCCGGTGGACTGGATGGTCTGCGACATCGTCGAAAAACCGGCGCGCAATGCGGCCCTGTTGGAAACCTGGATTGGCGAGGGACACTGCCGCGAAGCGGTGGTCAACCTGAAGTTGCCGATGAAGCAGCGTTATGCCGAAGTGAAGCGCCTGCTTGAACGCATCGCGGAAGGCTTCAAGGAACGTGGCATCCGGGTGGAGATCGGCTGCAAGCAGCTGTACCACGACCGTGAAGAAGTGACCTGCCATTTGCGCCGGTTGGATGTGAAGAAGCCAAAGGCCCGGTAAACGCTGCTCAATGTAGGAGCGAGCTTGCTCGCGAAAAAACCGAGGGCGCCGCTGGCTACCTGGCGCCCCGCGTTACCGTTAAAATGCCGGCCTGTTTAGGAGTAAACCATGAGCCTGACCCCTGATTTACCCGTCGATGCCGTCCTCGACGCCACCGGCCTCAACTGCCCGGAACCGGTGATGATGCTGCACCAGCACATCCGCGACCTGGCGCCCGGAGGCTTGCTCAAGGTGATCGCGACCGATCCGTCGACCCGTCGCGACATCCCCAAGTTCTGCGTGTTTCTCGACCATGAACTGGTGGACCAGCAGGAGCAGGCCGGTACCTACCTATACTGGATCCGCAAGAAATCGGCTTAAGCCCGGCGAATCCGCTTGCGTGCGCTGCGCACCAGGCGGATCACCAACATCGCCGCGGCACAGCTCAGGCCCACGATCAGCCCCTGCCACAAGCCGCTCGGGCCGCGGGCGTCGCCCAGCCACTCGGTCAGCCCCAGCGCGTAGCCCACCGGCAAGCCCACGCCCCAATACGCAAACAACGTCAGCACCATGGTCACCCGAGTGTCCTGGTAACCACGTAGTGCGCCGGCGGCCGTGACCTGGATCGCGTCCGAGAACTGAAACAGCGCCGCAAACACAATCAGCATCGCCGCCACCTGGATCACCAGCGGGTCCTGAGTGTAGATGGTGGCGATCTGTTCGCGAAACAGCAGCATCAGGCTGCAAGACAGGCAGGCATACACCAGCGCGGTGCCCATTCCGACACCTGCGGCAAAGCGCGCCTCACGGGGTTCTCCTCGGCCCAGGGCCTGGCCCACGCGCACGGTGACCGCCATGCTCAGGGAATAGGGGATCATGAACACCAGCGAACTGAAGTTCAGCGCGATCTGGTGCCCGGCCACCACCGTGGCGCCGAGGCTGCCGATCAGCAGCGCGATCACCGCAAAAATGCTCGACTCGGCGAACACCGCGATCCCGATGGGCAAGCCAATGCTCAACACACGCTTGATCACCGACCATTGCGGCCAGTCAAAGCGCTTGAACAGCTCGCTGCTCTGATACACCGGCGCCCAGCGGGTCCAGGCGGCCAGGCCGAGCATCATCACCCACATCACGATCGCCGTGGCCCAGCCGCAACCGATGCCGCCCATGGCCGGCACGCCGAAGTGGCCGTAGATAAACACATAGTTCAGCGGAATATTCAGCGCCAGCCCGCACAGGCCCATGACCATGCTCGGCCGCGTTCGGCCCAGCCCGTCGCTGAAGCAGCGCAGCACGTAATACAACGCAATGGCCGGCATGCCCGAAGCGATGCCGTGCAGGTAGCCCATGCAGGGCTTGATCAGCTCGGGATCGACCTTCATCAGGTGCAGGATCGGTTCGGCGCTGATCAGCAACAGCAGCGCGGTAATTCCCACCACCAGTGCCAGCCACATCGACTGGCGCACCAGCGGGCCGATTTCACCGTGGGTGCCGGCACCAAAGCGCTGGGCGACTTTCGGCGTGGTGGCCAACAGGGTGCCGGTCATCAGCAGGTACACCGGGATCCAGATGGAGTTGCCCAGGGCGACCGCCGCCAGGTCTCGGGAGCTGACACGCCCGGCCATCACGGCATCGACGAACCCCATGGCGGTGGTCGCCAGTTGCCCGATCATGATCGGCAGCGCCAGGGCCAGCAGGTTGCGCACTTCAAGGCTGACGCGGGCGGGGCGAGAAAGGGCGGTGGTGGTTGTGGCAGTGTTCACGTACAGATGTCCGATAGGGGGAGCGCAGGACGGCGCATTCTACGCCTTGACGTGTTGGTCAGGAAAAAACCTGTGTTGTGGATTTGTAAACACATCCCCGCGCAGATGCAGCGTTTTGTGGCGAGGGCGCTTGCTGTGGCGAGGGAGCTTGCTCCCGCGGGGCTGCTCAGCAGCCCCAGAACGGGCAACCGATGTGTACCTGAAAAAACACGGTGCTGCATTTGGGAGCGCTGCGCACTCCAGCGGGAGCAAGCTCCCTCGCCACAAGTAAAACCGCTGTACACTGCTGATCCGCGAAAGGAGCCTGCCATGCTGATTGTTGCCGACGAAAATATCCCGCTGCTCGATGCATTCTTTGAAGGATTCGGCGAGATTCGCCGGGTTCCGGGCCGGTCCATCGACCGCGCGACGATCGAACAGGCCGATGTGCTGCTGGTGCGTTCAGTGACCAACGTCAACCGGGCCTTGCTCGAAGGCACGCCGGTGCGGTTTGTCGGCACCTGCACCATCGGCACTGATCACCTCGACCTCGATTACTTCCAGCGCGCCGGCATCCAGTGGTCCAGCGCCCCCGGCTGCAATGCCCGTGGCGTGGTCGACTATGTGCTGGGCAGCCTGCTGACCCTGGCCGAGATCGAAGGCGCCGACCTGGCCCAGCGCACCTACGGTGTGGTGGGGGCCGGTGAAGTCGGCGGGCGTCTGGTCAAGGTGCTCAAGGCGTTGGGCTGGAACGTGCTGGTGTGCGACCCGCCCCGGCAGATCGCCGAGAACGGTGATTACGTCAGCCTGGAGCAGATCGTCGAGCAGTGCGATGTGATCAGCCTGCACACGCCGCTGAACAAATCCGGCAACGGCTCCACCTGGCACTTGTTCGACCGCGAGCGCCTCAACCAGCTCAAGCCCGGTGCCTGGCTGATCAACGCCAGCCGCGGCCCGGTGGTGGACAACGCCGCCCTCAAGGAGGTGCTGCTGGCGCGCGAAGACCTGCAGGCCGTGCTGGATGTGTGGGAAGGCGAGCCGCAGGTGGACGTCGACCTGGCCGACCTGTGTGTGCTGGCCACCCCGCATATCGCCGGCTACAGCCTGGACGGCAAGCAGCGCGGCACGGCGCAGATCTATCAGGCGTTTTGCCGGCATCTTGGTCAGGACCCGACGATTCAATTGAGCGACTTGCTGCCGGAGCCGTGGCTGGCCGAAGTCAACCTCAATGCCAATACCGATCCGGCCTGGGCCCTGGCGACGCTGTGCCGCAGCATGTACGACCCGCGCCGTGATGACGCGGATTTCCGCCGCAGCCTGGTAGGCACAGTGGATGAGCAGCGCAAGGCCTTCGACCTATTGCGCAAGCACTACCCCGAGCGGCGTGAGATTGACGGCTTGAAAGTGCGGATCAACGGCGAGTCTGCCGCCTTGTCGAGCATCGTGGCAGCATTGGGCGCACAGGCAATCTGAAGGCATAAAAAACCCGGCCATCAAGGCCGGGTTTAAGAGAGCGTGGGCGAATCAGCCTCGCTTGGCAGGCTTGACCAATTTCTGTTCCAGTTCGGCGCACGCGCTCTGGATCATTTCTTCGGTGATTTGCACTTCGCGGCCCTGAGCGTCGATATACGAGCAAGGCAATTGCTGCGGTTGGCGGATCACTTGAATTTTGGCGTTGCTGCTGTTTTGCAAGGACATGGCCCGTCTCCTCATCAGGTTGTGTACCTACTTTAAAACCCCCGCGTGACCGCGTTGTTACAACTCCTTGCGCGGCCCGCAGATCGAATGCCCAGTCCAGCAGAAACCGATACAAATTTCCAGCCGGTCCTTAGACCGATAGCCTCTAGGGCCTAGGTTCGGTGAGCATAATTAACCTGACTCATTGTGATTCGCTCAAGTTCCCCCCATGTAGCTATGCAGGTTCCCGTCTCCAACCTTCAGGTGAAACCCTCCATGCTCTCAGCCCGTCAACGCCGCGCGATTCGCCTGGCCAGTCGCTTCGTCGCTCCCTACCGCTGGCAGGCCCTGGGCGCCTTGTTGGCGCTGATCGTCACCGCCGGCATTACCTTGTCCATGGGCCAGGGTATTCGCCTGCTGGTGGACCAGGGGTTCATGACCCAGTCGCCGCACCTGCTCAACCAGTCCATCGGTCTGTTCATGATCCTGGTGCTGGGCCTGGCGGTGGGCACCTTTGCGCGGTTTTACCTGGTGTCGTGGATCGGCGAGCGGGTGGTGGCGGACATCCGGCGGCAAGTGTTCAACCACTTGATCTACCTGCATCCGGGCTTCTACGAAAACAACCGCAGCTCGGAAATCCAGTCCCGGCTGACCACCGACACCACCTTGCTGCAATCGGTGATCGGCTCCTCGCTGTCGCTGTTCCTGCGCAACGCCTTGATGGTGATCGGCGGGATCGTGCTGCTGTTTGTCACCAACCCCAAGCTCACCAGCATCGTCGTGATAGCGCTGCCACTGGTGCTGGCGCCGATCCTGATCTTCGGCCGTCGGGTACGCAGCCTGTCGCGCCAGAGCCAGGACCGCATCGCCGATGTCGGCAGCTATGTGTCCGAGACCCTCGGCCAGATCAAGACCGTGCAGGCCTACAACCACCAGGTCCAGGACGAACAGCGCTTCGCGCTGACGGTGGAAGAGGCCTTCACCACCGCCCGCAAACGCATCGTGCAGCGCGCCTGGCTGATTACCCTGGTGATCATGCTGGTGCTGGGCGCCGTGGGCGTGATGCTCTGGGTCGGCGGCATGGACGTGATCGGCGGGCGCATTTCCGGTGGTGAGCTGGCGGCGTTCGTGTTCTACAGCCTGATCGTCGGCAGTGCCGTCGGTACCTTGAGTGAAGTGTTGGGCGAGTTGCAGCGCGCCGCCGGTGCGGCGGAGCGGATTGGCGAATTGCTGCAGTCGAGCAATGAGATCAAGGCGCCCGAAGCCAACGTGATCAAGCTGCCGGAGCGGGTCAGCGGCCGCCTGGAAATCCAGGATTTGCGTTTCTCCTATCCGTCGCGCCCGGATCGTTTTGCCATCGACGGCTTGAGCCTGAGCATCAATGCAGGCGAAACCCTGGCCCTGGTCGGTCCGTCCGGTGCGGGTAAATCGACGATGTTCGATCTGTTGCTGCGTTTCTACGATCCCCAGCAAGGCCGCATCCTGCTTGAAGGCCACCCGCTGACCGAGCTGGATCCGCTGGACCTGCGCCGCTGTTTCGCCCTGGTGTCCCAGAGCCCGGCGCTGTTCTTTGGCACTGTCGAAGAGAACATCCGCTACGGCAATCCGACGGCCACCTTTGCCCAGGTCGAGGAGGCGGCGCGCATCGCCCACGCCCACGACTTCATTTTGCAAATGCCCGACGGCTACCAGACCCACCTGGGCGACGGCGGCATGGGCCTCTCCGGCGGCCAGCGCCAACGCCTGGCCATCGCCCGGGCCTTGTTGGTGGATGCACCGATCCTGCTGCTGGACGAAGCTACCAGCGCGCTGGACGCCCAGAGCGAACACCTGATCCAGCAGGCGCTGCCGCAGTTGATGGAAGGGCGCACCACCCTGGTCATTGCCCACCGGCTGGCCACGGTGAAGAATGCCGACCGGATTGCCGTGATGGACCAGGGCAAGCTGGTGGCGGTGGGGACGCATCAGCAGCTGATCGCCGGCAATCCGCTGTATGCACGGCTGGCGGCGTTGCAGTTCAGTGATGGTGAGTCGACCACCCACTGATTCACCGCCCACAAAAAATGCCCGCATCTCTCAATGCGGGCATTTTTTATGGGACAGCGTTACTTACTGATCATCAAAATACCGCTCATGCCAATCCACCAGCGGCTGCGGTGCATTGAGCTTCTGCCCGTAGATCACCGAATAGGACAGCACGTTCTGCACATACTGGCGGGTTTCGTCGAACGGGATGCTTTCCACCCACACATCGAAACTCAGGTGATCGGCGCCGCGCAGCCATTGGCGTACACGGCCCGGGCCGGCGTTGTAGGCAGCGGTGGCGAGCACGCGGTTGCCGTTGAACTGGGCGTGGACCTGGCTCAGGTAGGCGGCGCCGAGCTGGATGTTCTTGTCCGGGTCGAGCACCTGCTGCTGCGAAGCCAGCGGGATGCTGAACTTTCGCGCAGTCTCCTTGGCGGTGCCGGGCATCAGTTGCATCAGGCCGGTGGCACCGACGCCGGAACGCGCGTCGTCCATGAAGGCGCTTTCCTGGCGGGTGATTGCAAATACCCAGCTGGAATGCACGCCGCGGACCTTGGCTTCTCGCACGAGGGTGTCGCGGTGGGCCATCGGGAAGCGGATGTCCAGGTCGTCCCAGTACTGCGCCTGGCTGATGGTGCGGATCGCCGGGAAGTACCACTTCATGTCATAGGCCAACTTGGCCTGGGCGACCATTTCGTCGCGGTTGAAGTGCCGGCTGACGTGGTACCACTCGCGGCGGCCATCAACGATCTGGCCACGGGCGTAGAACTCCAGGGCGCGGCGCACGCCCGGTGTGTTGCGTACCTTGTTCATCAGCGCCTGGCTCATCACCAGTGGCTTGTTGTTCAGTTGGTACGGGGACTGGGAGCGATCCGCCGCCAGGAAACCGTAAAAGTCTCGTTCCTTGGCCAGGCCCTTGTACATCACCAGGGCTTGCGGGTTCTTCGGCTCTGCCAGTTCCAGGCTGCGGGCCTGCCAGTAGCGCCAGCGGTTGGTGGTGGCCAAATCCTGGGGCAGCTTGCGGGTCAACTGGTAGGCGTCTTCCCAGCGGGCCAGGCGCAACAGCAGGCGCAGGCGCCATTCGGAAACGGTGTTGTCCCGCAGTTCCGGATCGTATTTGGTCATCACGTCAAGGGCGCGCGGGTCGTAGCGACGCGCCAGGGTCAGGCCTATTTCCCGGGCGATCGACACTTTTTCGTCACGAGAGAAGTGCATGCTGCTGGCATAACCGTCGAGCAGGGCCATGGCCTTGTCCGGGTCCTGGCGTGCCAGGCGGCGCAGGCCAAGGCCTACGGCATCGGACATGGCTTCGTTGGCCGGCAGGAAGCGCGATGGGTCGCCGAGCATGTCGGGCTTCTGTGCCACGTCCACCATCAGGCGGCCCTGGGCGCCGAGGGTCGGCAGGGTCTTCACCAGGCTATTGGCCAACGGATAGTTGCGGGCTTCGGCGGCCAGCTTGGCGCGGTCCCAGATCTTCTGTTCGGTCAGTTGGCCGTCGGCGGCCCACTGGCCAAAGGTGGCATCACAGGCAGCAGGCTGGGATTTACCGGTCAGCCACAGCTTCTCGGTGGTTTTATAACCTTCGGCTTTTTGGTTGTGGGTCAGCTGGAATTGGCCATGGAGGCAGTCCAGTTCGACGAAATTGAGTTTGGCGTCGTAGTACTTTTCAAAGGTTTGCCAGTCGCCACGGTCGGCCAGCCAGCGCAACCAGCGCAGTTTCATCCAGTTGGCCTGGGGCAGGTCGCCGTTTTTGGCGAGGAATTGTTCGATCTCCTCGTTGCTGGCGGTTTTCAGTCGTGCGGTGAGCTCGTCGTAGGCGAGGTACGGCGTCAACGGGTAGTCGGCCAGGGCCTGGCTGTATTGGAAATACGGGCCGCTGTCGCCTTTGGCGAGGGCTCGTTTGGCTTCATCGTAATATTGACGTTGGGTGGTGAGGTCCACGGCCTGGGCGGATTGAACGGCGGTGGCAGAAAGAAGCAGACAAGATAAAAAGCTGAAAAGGCGACTGCGCATGAGACGTCCGTGCAGAGGAATCTGGACTAGTGCCGACGTCGCCGACACTGATTGCCCCTAGCTTAGCCTTTTGCCCGCGACCGGTGAAAGCTTTGCCGGTCGCTTCGTTCAAGTTCATCTGAAATGTCCAACAGAACGTGTCAACGGCGAAAATGCCGGCCGCCTCGAGCCCTAAGTCAGGTAGAATGCGCGCCCAGTTTTTGGAGAAGCGTATGACCCTGCTCAAATTCAGCGATGTGTCCCTTGCTTTCGGCGCTATGCCGTTGTTGGACAAGGTGTCCTGGCAGATCGCCCGTGGTGAGCGGGTGTGCATCATCGGCCGCAACGGCACCGGCAAGTCCAGCATGATGAAGCTGGTAAAAGGCGACCAGAAGCCCGATGACGGCTCTGTCTGGCGCGCCCCGGGCCTCAAGATTGGCGAATTGCCGCAAGAATTGCCGGTGGCCGACGGACGGACAGTGTTCGACGTGGTTGCCGAAGGCCTCGACGGCGTGGGCGCACTGCTCGCCGAATACCATCACCTGGCGCAGAACTGCGTCACCGAAGCCGACCTGGACAAGCTGATGCACGTCCAGCAAGACCTCGAAGCCCGCGACGGCTGGCGCTTGCAGCAATTGGTCGACAGCACCCTGAGCCGCCTGCAACTGCCCGCCGACAAGACCCTCGCCGAATTGTCCGGCGGCTGGCGTCGCCGCGTCCTGCTGGCCCAGGCCCTGGTTTCCGAACCGGATCTGTTGCTGCTCGACGAACCGACCAACCACCTGGACATCGGCGCAATCGCCTGGCTTGAAGAAGCCCTCAAGGATTTCCAGGGCGCCGTGCTGTTCATCACGCACGACCGTTCCTTCCTGCAGAACCTGGCAACCCGCATCCTCGAACTGGACCGTGGTGGCCTGATCGACTGGAACGGCGACTACGCCAGTTTCCTGGTGCACAAAGAAGCCGCGCTGTCTGCGGAAGAAACCGCCAATGCCCTGTTCGATAAGAAGCTGGCCCAGGAAGAAGTCTGGATCCGCCAGGGCATCAAGGCCCGCCGCACCCGTAACGAAGGCCGCGTACGTGCCCTGAAAGCCCTGCGTGTCGAGCGCAGCGAGCGCCGTGAACGCACCGGCAAGGCCAATATCCAGCTGGACACCGCCGACAAGTCGGGCAAGCAAGTGATGGTGCTGGAAAACGTCAGCTTCCATCACCCGGACGGCCCGTTCCTGATCAAGGACTTCTCCATGGTCCTGCAGCGCGGCGACCGTATCGGCCTGCTCGGCGCCAACGGTACCGGCAAGACCACCTTGCTCAAGCTGATGCTCAACGGCCTGCAACCCACCAGCGGTACCGTGGAAGAGGGCACGCGCATCGACGTGGCCTACTTCGACCAGTTGCGCCACCAGTTGGACCTGGAAAAAACCGTGATCGACAACGTCGCCGAAGGTCGCGACTTTATCGACATCGACGGCCAGAGCCGCCACGTGCTGAGCTACCTGGGCGACTTCCTGTTCAGCCCGCAGCGTGCACGTACGCCGGTCAAGGCCTTGTCCGGTGGTGAGCGTGCGCGCCTGCTGCTGGCCAAGTTGTTCAGCAAGCCAGCCAACCTGCTGGTACTCGACGAACCGACCAACGACCTCGACGTGGAAACCCTGGAACTGCTGGAAGAGGTCCTGCTGACCTTCAACGGCACCGTGCTGATGGTCAGTCACGACCGGGCATTCCTCGATAACGTGGTCACCAGCACCCTGGTCTTCGAAGGTGAAGGCAAGGTGCGTGAATACGTCGGTGGTTACCAGGACTGGCTGCGCCAGGGCGGCTCGCCGCGCCTGCTGGGCGTGACCGAGAGCAAGTCCGGCAAGGCTGACTTGACCTCGGCCGTGGTTGCTCCAGTGGCTGCTGCTCCGGCACCAGCCCAGGAAGCACCTGCTGCGAAGAAGAAGCTCAGCTACAAGCTGCAACGTGAGCTGGAAGCACTGCCGGGTGATATCGACGCCAAGGAACAGCAGATTGCTGCCGTTGAAGCTGAAATGGCTGACGCGGGTTTCTACCTGCGTCCGGCTGCAGAAACCGCCAAGGTGATTGCATCCCTCGAGCAGCTTAACAGCGAGCTTGAAGCCCTGGTTGAACGCTGGGCCGAGCTGGATGCCTGAGTGATTCAAGCGCAATAAAAAACCCGGCGCTCATTTGTATGAGCGCCGGGTTTTTTGTATGAAACGCGGTTCAGATGTGGGAGCGGGCTTGCTCGCGAATGCGGTGTGTCAGTCCATATATTTGTCGACTGATCCACCGCTTTCGCGAGCAAGCCCGCTCCCACACAAGCCCGCTCCCACATTGGATTGCCGTTGGTCTTACGAGCTCTTGACCAGTTTCACGGCCAGCACATCGCAAGGTGCGCCGTGCAGCACGTCATTGGCGGTGGAGCCCAGCAGCAAGGCCAGGCCGTGACGGCCGTGGCTGCCGACCACGATCAGGTCGCAACCTTGCTCCTTGGCCAGGTGGTGGATTTCCTGGCGCGGCTGGCCGTAGGTCAGGTGGCTCTGGTCTTTTTTCAGGGCAGGGTACTTGTTGATCAGCCGGTCAAGGCGTTCCTTGGCCTGGTCGAACTGCTGCTGTTGCAGTTGGGAAAGGTCCATCGGCACATCGCCGCCAAAGGCCATGGCCATCGGTTCGACGATATGCACCAGGGACAGCTTCACCGAGTCGCCTGCAAGGCCTACGGCCCGCTTGATCACGGGGTCGCATTCTTCGGTCAGGTCCACGGCGACCAGAATATGTTCGTAGGGCATGAGGAGTCCTCCAAGGGAAAGCGATAAGTTCAGTATGGCTGGTTTCAAGCGGATGGGGTTGCGTCAGGTCAAATCCGCTCATCAAGAAATTCGGGAGTACACATATGACGGTCTGGATAGTGGTGTCAATCCTTGCGCTGGTTTTAAGCCCCCTGGCGTGGCTGCGTCCTTCGCGCCATTCGAGCGGGCGCATGGCTTTGCGCATGGAGGCGCGGCGCATTGGCCTGGCCATGCAACTGACGCCCCAGGAATGGCCACACTGGCTCAAGCACGAGCCGCCAAGCCCGTGTGCCCAGTATCACCGGCCACGGCGTGGCACCACGCGGGTGACCTGGAGTTACTGGCAGTTGGAGCCGGGGGTTTGGGTCAATCAGTGGCAGGAAACCTGCGTCGATGAAAAGTTGTTGCCACATTTTGCGACGCTGCCGGCGAACGTCTACAAAGTCGAAGCCGACAAGCAAATGATCACCCTGTACTGGGGCGAGAAGGGCGAGTTGAGCGTGTTGCAGGACATTGACGCAGTACTCAAGGCGCTGGCCTGAGATTCCTGCGGGCATTAAAAAGCCCGAAAGCATCATCGGGCTGGAGTTGGCCAGGCAGGCCGGTAATTCGTTTTACGTGCCGCTAGCCTAGCCGCATATTCGGTTCTGTACAGCCCTTTAAATCAAAATTCACATTATTGATTTCGCGAATGATTAAACATTGGCGGGGCGATGCCGGCTGCCCCGGGTTCTGAAATGACTGAAAAGTCGCGTTTTTGCGGCCCTTTCGAGCGATTGACAATTCGTCGGATTTGGCTGAAGGTGACGTACCCAAATCAAACGGGCGTATGAATTGAGCGTTTGTCTTTCAGACCGTTCGTACAGAATCCCGACTATCGCGTTGGCGGGTGTGCCTGGCAACTTGGCGTTAGCATCGACGGTAACGTCAGTGCCTACGCTGAATCCTGCGTCCGACGTGTACTGTTCAGCTTCCATATCGTGGAGATCAGTTGATGATTTACGAAGGTAAAGCCATCACGGTTAAGGCTCTTGAAAGTGGCATCGTCGAATTGAAATTCGACCTCAAGGGTGAGTCCGTCAACAAGTTCAACCGTCTAACCCTGAATGAATTGCGTCAGGCCGTAGACACCATCAAAGCAGATGCTTCGGTCAAGGGCGTGATCGTCTCCAGCGGCAAGGACGTGTTCATCGTCGGCGCTGACATCACCGAATTCGTCGACAACTTCAAGCTGCCCGATGCCGAGCTTGTGGCTGGCAACCTCGAAGCCAACAAGATTTTCAGCGATTTCGAAGACCTCAACGTGCCGACCGTTGCCGCGATCAATGGCATCGCCCTGGGCGGCGGTCTGGAAATGTGCCTGGCCGCCGACTTCCGCGTGATGTCTGCCACCGCGAAAATCGGCCTGCCGGAAGTCAAGCTGGGCATCTACCCAGGCTTCGGCGGTACCGTGCGCCTGCCGCGAATCATCGGTGCCGACAATGCCATCGAGTGGATTGCCGCCGGCAAGGAAAACCGTGCTGAAGACGCGCTGAAAGTCGGCGCCGTGGATGCTGTGGTGGCTCCCGACAAGCTGGCAGAAGCCGCGCTGAACCTGATCAAGGGCGCCATCAGCGGCGAATTTGACTACAAGGCCAAGCGTCAGCCAAAGCTGGAAAAACTCAAGCTCAACGCCATCGAACAGATGATGTCGTTCGAAACCGCCAAGGGTTTCGTGGCTGGCCAGGCCGGCCCGAACTACCCGGCGCCGGTTGAAGCGATCAAGACCATCCAGAAGGCCGCGAACTTCGGTCGCGACAAAGCCCTGGAAGTCGAAGCTGCCGGCTTCGTCAAACTGGCCAAGACCTCTGCCGCGCAGAGCTTGATCGGTCTGTTCCTGAACGATCAGGAACTGAAGAAAAAGGCCAAGGCCTACGACGAAATCGCTCGCGACGTGAAACAGGCTGCCGTACTCGGCGCCGGTATCATGGGCGGCGGTATCGCCTATCAGTCGGCGTCCAAAGGCACGCCGATCCTGATGAAAGACATCAACGAGCACGGCATCGAGCAGGGTCTGGCAGAAGCCGCGAAGCTGCTGGTAGGCCGCGTTGATAAAGGCCGCATGACTGCAGCGAAAATGGCTGAAGTGCTTAACGGCATTCGTCCGACCCTGTCCTACGGTGATTTCGGCCACGTCGACCTGGTGGTCGAAGCGGTTGTCGAGAACCCGAAGGTCAAGCAGGCGGTACTGGCTGAAGTTGAAGCCCAGGTGAAAGAAGACACGATCCTGGCGTCCAACACCTCGACCATTTCCATCACCTTGCTGGCCAAGGCCCTCAAGCGTCCGGAAAACTTCGTCGGCATGCACTTCTTCAACCCGGTGCACATGATGCCGCTGGTGGAAGTGATCCGTGGCGAGAAGTCCAGCGAGCTGGCCGTTGCCACCACCGTTGCCTACGCCAAGAAAATGGGCAAGAACCCGATCGTCGTCAATGACTGCCCGGGCTTCCTGGTCAACCGCGTACTGTTCCCGTACTTCGGCGGTTTCGCCAAGCTGGTCAGCGCCGGTGTGGACTTCGTGCGCATCGACAAGGTCATGGAAAAATTCGGCTGGCCAATGGGCCCGGCGTACCTGATGGACGTGGTCGGCATCGACACCGGCCACCACGGTCGCGACGTAATGGCTGAAGGCTTCCCGGACCGCATGAAAGACGACCGCCGCTCGGCGATCGACGCGCTCTACGAAGCCAAGCGCCTGGGCCAGAAGAATGGCAAGGGCTTCTACGCCTACGAGACCGACAAGAAGGGCAAGCAGAAGAAAGTGGCCGACCCATCGGTTCACGAAGTACTCGCGCCGGTCATCTACGAACAGCGTGAAGTGTCCGACGAGGACATCGTCAACTGGATGATGATCGCCCTGTGCCTGGAAACCGTGCGCTGCCTGGAAGACGGCATCGTTGAAACCGCAGCCGAGGCCGACATGGGCCTGGTCTACGGTATTGGTTTCCCTCCATTCCGTGGTGGTGCGCTGCGTTACATCGATTCCATCGGTGTGGCCGAGTTCGTTGCCCTGGCTGATCAATACGCTGATCTGGGCCCGCTGTACCACCCGACTGCGAAGCTGCGCGAGATGGCCAAGAACGGCCAGAGCTTCTTCGGTTAAGTGCCCAGACGACTAGAGCGAGAATATTTATGAGCTTGAATCCAAGAGACGTCGTGATTGTCGACTTCGGTCGTACTCCGATGGGCCGCTCCAAGGGCGGCATGCACCGCAACACCCGTGCCGAAGACATGTCGGCGCACCTGATCAGCAAATTGCTGGAACGCAACGTCAAGGTCGACCCGAACGAAGTCGAAGACGTGATCTGGGGTTGCGTCAACCAGACCCTGGAGCAGGGCTGGAACATCGCCCGCATGGCTTCCCTGATGACGCAGATCCCGCACACCGCTGCCGGCCAGACCGTCAGCCGCCTGTGTGGCTCGTCCATGAGCGCGCTGCACACCGCTGCCCAAGCGATCATGACCGGTAACGGTGATGTGTTCGTGGTTGGCGGCGTGGAGCACATGGGCCACGTCAGCATGATGCACGGTGTGGATCCGAACCCGCACATGTCCCTGTACGCGGCGAAAGCCTCGGGCATGATGGGCCTCACCGCTGAAATGCTCGGCAAAATGCACGGCATTACCCGCGAAGCCCAGGATGCATTCGGCCTGCGTTCCCACCAGTTGGCCCACAGGGCAACCGTGGAAGGCAAGTTCAAGGATGAAATCATCCCGATGAACGGCTACGACGAGAACGGTTTCCTGAAACTGTTCGACTACGACGAAACCATTCGTCCGGACACCACCCTGGAAAGCCTGGCGGCCCTGAAGCCGGCCTTCAATCCAAAGGGCGGCACCGTGACAGCCGGTACTTCGTCGCAGATCACTGACGGTGCTTCGTGCATGATCGTGATGTCTGCCCAGCGTGCCCAGGACCTGGGTATCCAGCCGATGGCCGTGATTCGTTCGATGGCAGTCGCAGGTGTGGACCCGGCAATCATGGGCTATGGTCCAGTACCGGCCACACAAAAAGCATTGAAGCGCGCAGGCCTGACTATCTCCGACATCGACTTCTTCGAGCTCAACGAAGCTTTCGCCGCACAGGCCCTGCCAGTGCTGAAAGATTTGAAAGTGCTCGACAAGATGAACGAGAAGGTTAACCTGCACGGCGGCGCGATTGCCTTGGGTCACCCGTTTGGGTGTTCCGGCGCTCGTATCTCCGGCACGTTGCTTAACGTGATGAAGCAAAATGGCGGCAACCTTGGGGTTGCAACCATGTGCATTGGCCTCGGCCAAGGCATCTCCACCGTCTTCGAACGTATCTAAACGTTTCGTTGACGGAAGCCGGGGCCCAGTGCCCCGGTTTTTGTTTTTTGGAATTTTTTATATTTTTTTTTAACAAATTTTGTAAGAGGGCCAGAGCATGAAAGTCGAACCAGGGCTCTACCAGCATTATAAAGGTCCGCAGTACCGCGTTTTTAATGTGGCGCGGCATTCCGAGACCGAAGAGGAAGTGGTGTTCTACCAAGCACTGTATGGCGATTACGGCTTTTGGGTGCGTCCCTTGAGCATGTTCCTGGAGACCGTCGAAGTTGACGGCGAACAGGTCCCGCGCTTTGCTTTGATGCAGGCCGAACCCAGCCTTTTTTCCGTGCAATAAAGGCAGGCCGCGCAGAATGCTGCGCTTGACCTCACCTTGTTGCCACTATATATAGCGTTGCCGCGTCAGGCGCCAACCGCCTTTCACTTCTCGAATTCAGGAATTTTCCGATCCATGGGCAAATCGCTGGTCATTGTGGAATCCCCGGCTAAGGCCAAGACCATCAACAAGTACTTGGGTAACGAGTACGTGGTGAAGTCGAGTATCGGCCATATCCGAGACCTGCCCACCAGCGGTTCGGCTAGCGCCAGCAAGGAGCCTGCCGCCAAGCGCGGCAAGGCGGCTGCGGGCGAAGGTCCGGTGCTCACGCCTAAAGAGAAAGCGCGCAAGCAGCTGGTCTCGCGCATGGGTGTCGATCCCGATCATGGCTGGAAAGCCAAGTACGAGATCCTCCCGGGCAAGGAAAAGGTCATCGAAGAGCTGCGCCGGCTCGCCAAGGATGCTGACACCATCTATCTCGCAACCGACTTGGACCGCGAAGGGGAGGCTATTGCCTGGCACCTGCGGGAAGCCATCGGGGGTGACGACAGCCGCTACAAGCGCGTGGTGTTCAACGAAATTACCAAGAAGGCGATCCAGGAAGCCTTCTCCAAGCCGGGCGAACTGGACATTGACCGCGTCAATGCCCAGCAGGCCCGTCGCTTCCTCGACCGCGTCGTGGGTTACATGGTCTCGCCGCTGCTGTGGGCGAAAATCGCTCGTGGCCTGTCCGCCGGCCGTGTGCAATCGGTTGCGGTAAAGCTGGTGGTGGAGCGTGAGCGCGAGATTCGTGCGTTCAACCCTGAAGAATATTGGGAAGTGCACGCTGACCTGGGCACTGCCAAGGGCAACAACGTACGCTTTGAAGTGGCCCGCGAGAAAGGCGAGGCCTTCAAGCCGCTCAACGAAGCCCAGGCCATGGCCGCGCTGGAGAAGCTCAAGGCTTCCAGCTACAGCATCGTCAAGCGTGAAGACAAGCCCACCAGCAGCAAGCCGTCGGCGCCGTTCATCACCTCCACCCTGCAACAGGCCGCGAGCAACCGCCTGGGCTTCGGGGTGAAGAAGACCATGATGATGGCCCAGCGCCTGTATGAAGCGGGCTACATCACGTATATGCGTACCGACTCCACCAACCTGTCGCAAGACGCGGTGGCGATGGCGCGTACTTATATTGAAAGCGAATTCGGCAAGAAGTACCTGCCGGAGAAGCCGAACGTCTATAGCAGCAAGGAAGGCGCACAAGAGGCTCACGAAGCGATTCGTCCCTCCGACGCCAACACCGAGCCAAGCAAGCTGAGCGGCATGGAGCGCGACGCTGAGCGCCTCTATGAGCTGATCTGGCGCCAGTTCCTGGCGTGCCAGATGCTGCCGGCGCAATACCTGTCGACGACTGTCAGCGTGGGTGCTGGTGACTTCGAGCTGCGTGCCAAGGGCCGTATCCTCAAGTTCGACGGTTACACCCGCGTGATGCCGCAAATCGCCAAGCCGGGCGACGACGATGTACTGCCGGACATGGCTCAGGGCGATGTGTTGAAGCTGATCAAGCTCGACCCGTCCCAGCACTTCACCAAGCCGCCGGCGCGTTATTCGGAAGCGAGCCTGGTCAAGGAGATGGAAAAACGCGGTATCGGTCGTCCTTCGACCTATGCGGCGATCATCTCCACCATCCAGGACCGCGGCTACGTGGCCTTGCACAACCGTCGTTTCTACTCGGAAAAGATGGGCGACATCGTCACCGAGCGCCTGTCCGAGAGTTTCTCCAACCTGATGGACTACGGCTTCACCGCCGGCATGGAAGAGAACCTCGATGACGTGGCCCAGGGCGAACGCGACTGGAAAAACGTGCTCGACGAGTTCTACGGCGACTTCAAGAAGAAACTTGAAGTGGCTGAAAGCGCCGAGAACGGCATGCGGGCCAACCAGCCGGTGATGACGGACATTCCGTGCCTCACTTGCGGTCGCCCGATGCAGATTCGTACCGCCTCCACCGGTGTGTTCCTCGGTTGCTCGGGTTACAGCCTGCCGCCGAAAGAGCGCTGCAAGGCCACCGTCAACCTGGTGCCGGGCGATGAAATCGCGGCCGATGACGAGGGTGAATCCGAGTCACTGGTATTGCGTGGCAAGCACCGTTGCCCGATCTGCAGCACGGCAATGGATGCCTACCTGCTGGACGAGAAGCACAAGCTGCACATCTGCGGTAACAACCCGGATTGCAACGGCTACGAGATCGAAGAAGGCACTTACCGCATCAAGGGCTACGAAGGCCCGAGCCTGGAATGCGACAAGTGCGGCAGCGAGATGCAGCTCAAGACCGGCCGTTTCGGCAAGTTCTTCGGTTGCACCAACCCGACGTGCAAGAACACCCGCAAACTGCTGAAAAGCGGTGACGCAGCGCCGCCGAAGATGGACCCGGTGAAGATGCCTGAGCTCAAGTGCGAGAAGGTCAACGACACCTACATCCTGCGTGATGGTGCTTCGGGGCTGTTCCTGGCTGCCAGCCAGTTCCCGAAAAACCGTGAGACCCGTGCACCGCTGGTGATGGAGATCGTGCCCCACAAGGACGAGATCGATCCGAAGTACCACTTCCTCTGTGAAGCGCCGAAGAAGGACCCGGACGGTCGCCCGTCCGTAATCCGCTACAGCCGCAAGACCAAGGAGCAGTACGTGCAGACCGAGGTTGAAGGCAAGCCTACCGGCTGGAAAGCGTTCTACGACGGTGGCAAGTGGAAGGTCGAGGACAAGCGCCAGGGCGCTTGATTCGCCTGTGAAGGCTATGGCTCTATGTAGGAGCGAGCTCGCTCGCGATGGTCGTTAACGATAACGCGGGAAACCTGACACCCCACGGTGCTCTCAGGTTTTTCGCGAGCAAGCTCGCTCCTACACAGCCAGCATCACGCCTTATTCGTTGTGGAGACTGCCTTCATGGCCAACGAACTCTATACCCGTACCAACCAGAAAATTTACTTCGCGGGTTTGTCCCTGGAAGCCCTTGGCCGTGCCGAGGAAGGAAAGGAGATGAACGCTATCGCGCTGGTACAGGCCGGGCGTGAAGCCGCGCTGTTCCACCTCTATGGCGCCTTGCTTGGCTTATGCCATGAGATCGCCGGGTTCTACCGTCTGCCGCAGGCCGGCTCGCCGCGTGCGGAAATGATCATCCACCGGGATGTGCTGGAGTCCATGGCCATCCCGGAGTTGGCCGAACTGGTGGAGATGGCGCAAAGCCCGGACAGTTGGCTGGCGCGCTTGCTGGTAGCCCACGCGGAGATGTTCCAACCGCCACGGGTGAAGCACACGCCCAAAGGCGATGTGACCCAGCCGCTGATCGTGGCCGTAAGCCTGGACGAAGAAGGACCCGAGCCGTTGAGCCGGGAAGAGCTGGAAAGCTGGCGGCAGGAGCTGAAGAAGCTGGCCATTCGGTTTCGGGATGGATTGAACGAGTGCTGAAGGCTTCTCGCTGACAACTACCGCTCTTGTGGCGAGGGAGCTTGCTCCCGCTGGGTTGCGAAGCAGCCCCAAGGCTTTTCAGGCCTGGCAGTGTCAGTTGTCGGAGGGTCGCGGCTCAGCCCAATGCGGGCAAGCCCGCTCGCCACAAGACTGATATAATGCCGGCCTTTCGTGGAGAACAGACTTTTATGCCAACGTCCTTTCTGGAAATTGTTGAGTTGCCCGACGGCCGAATCGAGCTGCGCCGGGCTGAGGACGAGGGTTCTCTGGTGATCTTGGATTTTTCCGAGGACGCAAAAGCGTTCCTGCAGGGCCAGCACGTGGAAGTGGCAAAAGCCATGTTGAGCGTAGGTGTGCAGATGGCGGGGCGCCTGGCTGAAGGCGAACCGGAAAAGGAAGACGGCCCGCGGATTCTTCACTGAGTCCGTCTGTCGACTTTTTTACAGGCTTCAATTGTGCAGATCGGCTTCTCAATTCTGAAGAAGCCTCGCGTCATGGCGGATCCTGACAGCTGTCAGTTACCCGCGTATCGTTTTATCCCAACCGAATGTTCAAGCTTTGCGCATCACCTGTGCGGGCGGCGCTGATCAGTTGCTGCCTGGCCGCTGTGGTCAGCGGGTTCAGCCAACTGACCACCGTATGGCTACGGCCCAGGCGCAAGGCTTCGCAGGTCAACTGCTGGGCGCTTTGAGCACCACGGGGTTGCAGCAACAGGATGCGTTCGCGGTTCAGGCCCGCATCCCGCAACCAGGCCTGGGTCAGGCTGGATGGCGGGGCGATCAGCGTCAACCAGCGGGCGTCCTGTTCCTCGCTCAGTTCGCGAAGGATCGGCGCCAACAGGCTCAGGCAGTTCCCGGCAGCACCGCGCAACGACAGTTCACTGAACGCCTCGGGTTCGGCGCTCCAGGGCGCTTCGACCACTTCCTTGAGGATGGGCGCAAGGGGCTGGGCCATAAAGGCCTCAAACAGCGACAGTTGAGTGTGTTGTGGGGTCTGTAGGAACTGCATGATGCCTCCGTTAGCGGCGAATAACGCCGACGCTCAAGCCTTCAATCACCAGGTCCTGATCCTTCAGGTTCACTTCAATCGGCGCGAACTCGGGGTTCTCGGCCAGGAGCCAGACCTTGCTGCCTTCGCGCTTGAAGCGTTTGACCGTCACTTCATCGCCGATACGGGCGACGACGATCTGGCCATTGCGGGCTTCACGTGTGGTGTGGACGGCCAGCAGGTCGCCGTCGAAAATGCCCACGTCCTTCATGCTCATGCCATGGACCCGCAACAGGTAGTCGGCACGGGGATGGAAGAAGGTCGGGTTGATGTTGCAGGATTCCTCGACGTGCTGTTGCGCCAGGATCGGCGCACCGGCTGCGACGCGGCCGATGATCGGCAGTGTCGACTCGTCGGCCTTGGCTTCGAAGCCAGGGATACGAATACCGCGTGAAGCACCCGGGGTCATCTCGATCGCGCCTTTGCGGGCGAGGGCCTTGAGGTGTTCTTCAGCGGCGTTGGGTGACTTGAATCCCAGTTCCAGCGCAATTTCCGCCCGGGTCGGCGGGTAGCCGTTGTCATCGAGGCAGCGCTTGATAAAAGCCAGAATCTCAGCTTGGCGTGGCGTCAGTTTTAGCATGTTGATCGCTCTGTCTTTTTATACAGTGACTGGGATTATATACAGTGGACTGCGCTTGGCAATCACCGTTTTCAGTCACTCCGCTGGACGGTCATTTATCACCTGTCCTACACACTGGAGACAGCGCTGCCTACAGACCTTGGCGAATGTGATTAAATGGCCATGAAATAGCTGACCGGCCAGCCGCAAACCGACCTGCAGGCTTGACAAGACATAGCTTGAAACGTATGTTTCAAACAAGTGTTTGTCAGGCGGAGTAGCCATGGCCCAGTCGGAAACCGTTGAACGCATTCTCGATGCTGCCGAGCAGTTGTTCGCGGAAAAAGGATTTGCTGAAACTTCATTGCGGCTGATTACCAGCAAGGCCGGGGTCAACCTGGCGGCAGTGAACTACCATTTCGGCTCCAAGAAGGCGCTGATCCAGGCCGTGTTCTCACGTTTCCTGGGGCCTTTCTGCATCAGCCTCGACCGTGAGCTGGAGCGTCGCCAGGCCAAGCCTGAAAACAAGCCAAGCCTGGAAGACCTGCTGGAGATCCTCGTCGAACAAGCCCTGGTGGTTCAGCCACGCAGCGGCAACGACCTGTCGATCTTCATGCGCCTGTTGGGCCTGGCGTTCAGCCAGAGCCAGGGCCACCTGCGCCGCTACCTTGAAGACATGTACGGCAAGGTGTTCCGCCGCTATATGTTGCTGGTCAACGAAGCCGCCCCGCGTATCCCGCCAATCGAACTGTTCTGGCGCGTGCACTTCATGCTCGGTGCCGCGGCATTCAGCATGTCCGGGATCAAGGCACTGCGTGCGATTGCCGAGACCGACTTCGGCGTCAACACCTCCATCGAGCAGGTCATGCGCCTGATGGTGCCGTTTCTCGCCGCCGGCATGCGTGCCGAAACCGGCGTCACCGACCAGGCCATGGCCGCCGCCCAATTGCGCCCGCGCAGCAAGTCAGTACCGGTCCCGGCCAAGGTTTAACCCCTCCCGGGTGTGCGCGGCCGCTTGCATCCGCTAAGCTAGCCGCCCATGCCGATTTCAGCTATTTATCCACAGCCCGTTGCGCTCGCTGAGCGTCCGTCTCCAGATTCAATCCTGGCGATGCGATCTCGCGGGGGCTTCGGGCTGCGTGCGTTATTTAAGGAAGCTATATGACCCAAGCCCTGCAAGGCTCTTTGATGGTGGACGTTGCCGGCACCTGGCTGACGGCTGAGGATCGCCACTTGTTGCGTCAGCCCGAGGTGGGCGGCCTGATCATTTTTGCACGCAATATCGAGCATCCTCGGCAGGTGCGTGAATTGAGCGCGGCGATTCGCGCCGTGCGCCCGGACCTGTTGCTGGCGGTCGATCAGGAAGGCGGCCGAGTGCAACGCTTGCGTCAGGGGTTTGTGCGTCTGCCGGCGATGCGTGCCTTGGCCGACAACCCGAATGCGGAGCAACTGGCCGAGCAGTGCGGTTGGATCATGGCAACCGAAGTGCTGGCGGTTGGCCTGGACCTGAGCTTCGCCCCGGTGCTGGACCTCGATTACCAACGCAGCGCCGTCGTGGGCACTCGCGCCTTCGAAGGCGACCCCGAGCGTGCCGCCGTGCTCGCGGGCGCCTTCATCCGTGGCATGAACAGCGCCGGTATGGCGGCCACCGGCAAGCACTTCCCCGGCCACGGCTGGGCCGAAGCCGATTCCCACGTCGCCATTCCCAACGACGAGCGCAGCCTGGAACAGATTCGCGCCAATGACCTGGTGCCTTTCGCGCGCCTGAGCAGGCAACTGGCAGCCGTCATGCCGGCCCATGTGATTTATCCACAAGTGGACGCGCAACCGGCCGGCTTCTCCCGGCGCTGGTTGCAGGACATCCTGCGTGGCGAGTTGCAGTTCGACGGGGTGATCTTCAGTGACGACCTGTCGATGGCGGGGGCTCATGTGGTCGGTGATGCTGCCAGTCGTATTGAGGCGGCGTTGACTGCCGGTTGCGACATGGGCCTGGTGTGCAACGACCGCGCCGCCGCCGAGTTGGCCCTGAGTGCTGCCCAGCGCATGAAGGTCACTCCGTCGGCGCGTATCGCTCGGATGCGTGGTCAGGCGGTGGCGTCGACCGAGTACAAGCAGGATCCGCGTTGGTTGGCGGCGTTGGGTGCGCTGCGGGATGCTCAGTTGATCGACTGACAACTGCGGTGCGCCCTTCGCGAGCAAGCCCGCTCCCACATCCGACCGCATTCCTCCAGGGTATATGCGGTCAAATGTGGGAGCGGGCTTGCTCGCGAAGGCGATCTAACAGTCAGCGCTTTTCCTGCTTATGAGGCAACGGCGCAAACAACGCCTCGATATCCTCATTCCCCAACTTCCAATCCCCCGTCGTCCGCCCATCCAGAACGCCCGCCGCCAGATCAGACTTTTCCTTCTGCAAATGCTGGATTTTCTCTTCCACGGTGCCCCGGGCAATCATCTTGTAGACGAATACCGGCTTCTCCTGGCCGATGCGGTACGCACGGTCGGTGGCCTGGTTTTCCGTGGCCGGGTTCCACCACGGGTCGTAGTGAATCACCGTGTCGGCTTCCGTCAGGTTAAGTCCGACGCCGCCTGCCTTCAGGCTGATCAGGAAGATCTGCAGCTTGCCGCTCTGGAAGTCTTTCACCGGCGTGCGCCGATCCCGCGTCTGACCGGTAAGCAGCGCATAAGGCACGCCACGCTTCTTCAACTCGGCCTCGATCAGGCTCAGCATCGAGGTGAACTGGGAAAACAGCAGAATCCTGCGGCCTTCGGCAAACAGCTCTTCGAGCATCTCCATCAAGCTGTCGAGTTTGCCCGAGCTACTGCCCTTTGCCGGCAGGGTTGCATCATTGACCAGGCGTAAATCACAGCACACCTGGCGCAACTTGAGCAGCGCCTCCAGGATGATGATCTGGCTGCGCGCCACACCCTTGCGGGTAATCTCGTCGCGGACTTTCTTGTCCATCGCCAGGCGCATGGTTTCGTACACGTCGCGTTGGGCTTCGTTGAGGTCGACCCAGTGGATGATCTCGGTCTTGGGCGGCAGCTCGGTCGCCACCTGCTCCTTGGTGCGACGCAGCAGGAACGGCTTGATCCGACCATTAAGGTGCTGCAATCGCACATCGCTGCCGCGCTTTTCGATCGGTACGCGGTAATCGCGGTTGAAGCTCTTCACGTCCCCCAGCCAACCCGGCAGCAGGAAGTGGAACAGCGACCACAGCTCGCCCAAGTGGTTTTCCAGCGGTGTACCGCTGAGGCACAGGCGCTGGCGGGCGTTCAGCTCGCGGGCCGCCTGGGCCGCCTTGCTGTTGGGGTTCTTGATGTACTGCGCTTCGTCAAGGATCAGCACGTGCAAGGGCTGGGCGGCCAGTTGCTCGATGTCCTTGGGCAGCAGGGCGTAGGTGGTCAGCAGCAGGTCGTAGTCCTGCAACTGAGGGAAATGTTTCTTGCGCCCCGCGCCGTACAACGCCATGACTTTGAGCTGCGGCGTGAAGTGCGCCGCTTCGTCGAGCCAGTTCGGGATCAGGCTGGTGGGCATCACCACCATGCACGGGCGGTCCAGGCGTCCGGCGATTTTCTCGCTGAGAATATGCGCCAGGGTTTGCAGGGTTTTGCCCAGGCCCATGTCATCCGCGAGAATCCCGCCGACGTCGAGTTGGCGCAGCGACTGCATCCAGCTCAGGCCTTCCAGTTGATAAGGGCGCAACGTTGCGTTCAAGCCTTCCGGCGCTTCGCAGCTGAAATCCTTGATGTCCCGCAGGCGCTGGGCGAAGTTGCGGATCTTTTCGCCGCCTTCCCATTGCAGCGGCAGGTCTTCCAGCGGGTTCAGGCGAATCGCGTCGGCCTTGGCCAGGCGCAGCGCGGTGGTGCCGGGCTCTTGCAGGTAGAACTCGCCCAGGGTTGCCAGCACCGGTTTCAGCCGGCCATAAGGCAGCGCCACTTGCAGCGGGCCGTGGCCGTTGGGCAGGCCGGGAATGTTCACCAGGATCAGTTCGTCATCACGGCGCCGGGCGAGTTTTTCCGGGTTGAGGATCTCGGTGTGAGAGCGCATCAGGTTCAACAGGATCGGCAGAAGACTCAGGCGTTCGCCGTTGACGATGATCCCCAGCTCCAAGTCGAACCAGTCGCGCTCCGGCATCTCGTCGACGCTGGCGTACCAGTCGTCGACGGCGCTCAGGTCAAAACCGAAATCTTCGTCGATCTGTAGTTCCCAACCCTGGGCGCGCAGGTTCGGCGAGGCATTCAGGGTGAAGTTCAGCCACGCGCTGTCATTGACCATCTCGAACAGCTCGCCGGCGCTTTCCGGCAGGGCCTTGCTCTGGCGGGTGGCGATCTTGAAGCCCAGCAGGCGCAGCTGTTCGCGAAACTGCTGCTCCACCTCGGGGTGGCGCTTGATCCGCAGGCTCTGTTGTTCCTGGCGCACGATAATGTCGGCGTTCTTCTGGCCGCTGACGTAGTTGCCCAAATAGTTGAAGGACAACGCCGCGCGATGCTGGATATAACGCTGCATCTTGCCGTTGCGCGGTTCGAAGGCACTGAACTCGATACTCGCCAGCCACAGGCGCGGCACCGGTTGCACGTCTTCCATCACCACTTGCGGCAACACCACGCGGTTATCCAGCACCGCCTGGAGCTTCTCCAGCAACTCGGCATCCTGGGCCGCCGCCGGGTAGGCCAGGGTTTCCTGGACCTTGAGCAGCACGGCGGCGATGTGTTTGCAGTTGGTGTGCACGGGGCACGTGCAGCGGCTGTCCACCAGGATCAACGTGCCCTTGGCGGATTCGCGCAGCGAAATGGTCTGGCGGTAGACATTGCCACCCGAGCCTTCGCAGCTGGCAATGATGGTGCTGTCGCCGGACTCGACGATACGCACGCGGTTTTCCAGGGCGTAGCGTCGGCCACGCTCGAGGCTTTGCTCTTTAAAGCGATTGGCCCACGAAGGGGCCAGGGGTTTGGTCAACGACGACGTCAGGGGCATGGTGCTGGATCAGTCCTGGACATCGGGCGGTGGAGCGCTGGGCGGCTTGGCGGTCAGCGAAGTGATCTTGATCAGCAGGGCGAGGTGGCCGCCGTCCAGGTAGTTGAGCTGGTTGTTCTTGGTGCGCACGTCTTGCTGGCTGAGGTGTTCGCTGGCGATGACGCTGCCGTTGGCGTCGAACTGGTTAACCCAGAAGTCCGCGTCGATATCGGTAAAGCGCCCAAGCTGCAGGTTCAGGGTGCCTTCGATGGGGAACTGGCCGAACTGTTCCTGGCCATCGCTGATGGCCAGCTTCACCGGTTGCTCACCGAGATTCTGTTCCCAGGACTTGTGCAGCAATACGGTGTAGTCGCTGCTGGCTTGCAGCTTCTCGACAATATTGCCCAGTCGTGGCGGGCTCATTTTGTCAGTCCCCAGGCGTGGTGCACCGGCGTCCCAGTTTTCCGGCGCCGCACGGCTGTTGATCACCGGCTCGGCGTTCTGGCGCACCAGGATCATCTCCACCAGGTACGGGCTGTCGGCGAACGCCGAAGGCGCAACGACCACCAACAACAAGCTCAAAATGCGGAACAGGCGCATTGGGGCGTCCTTCAAGCAGATTTCGGGATGAGGCGCTCAAACAGCGCCTCCAGTGTATTAAAGCGTTCTTCGGCGCGTTCCATCGGCACCATGAATTTGAACAGCGTAGCCCCTTCGAACTTGTAGCGATTGGGCTGGCCCTGAATCAGCTTGATCAGCACCAGTGGGTCCACCGGCGTCTGCGCTTCGAATTCGATACGCCCACCTTGCGGCCCGGCGTCGACCTTCTTGATGCCCAGTTGCTCGGCCTGCAGTTTGAGCAGGGTCAGGCGCACCAGGTTCTTGGTCGGCTCCGGCAACAGGCCGAAGCGATCGATCATCTCCACTTGAAGGTCCTTGAGACCTTCTTCGTCGGTGGCCGAGGCGATGCGCTTGTACAGGATCAGTCGCGCGTGCACATCCGGCAGGTAGTCTTCGGGGATCAGCGCCGGCAGGCGCAGGTTGATCTCCGGGCCGCCACCCAGCGGTTGGTCGAGGTTCGGTTGTTCGCCCTTGCGGATGGACTTCACCGCGCGCTCGAGCATTTCCATATACAGGGTGAAGCCGACGGCCTGGATCTGCCCGCTCTGGCCGTCGCCCAGCAGTTCGCCGGCGCCGCGGATTTCCAGGTCGTTGGTGGCCAGCACAAAGCCGGCGCCAAGGTCCTGGGTGTTGGCGATCGCTTCCAGGCGCTTCTCGGCGTCGGAAGTGATCTGCTGGCGCGGCGGCGTCAGCAGATAGGCATACGCCTGGTGGTGGCTGCGCCCGACCCGGCCGCGCAACTGATGCAGCTGCGCCAGGCCGAACTTGTCGGCGCGCTCGATGATGATGGTGTTGGCGCTCGGCACGTCGATGCCGGTCTCGATGATGGTCGAGGCGATCAGCACGTTGAAGCGCTTGTGATAGAAGTCGCTCATCACCTGTTCGAGTTCGCGCTCGCGCATCTGCCCATGGCCGATGGCGATCCGTGCTTCCGGCACCAGTTCGGCGAGGTCAGCGGCGCATTTCTCGATGGTTTTTACATCGTTGTGCAGGTAGTACACCTGGCCGCCGCGCAGCAACTCACGCAGCAGGGCTTCCTTGACCGTGCTTTTGTTCTGCTCCATGACGAAGGTGCGCACCGACAACCGGCGCGCCGGCGGCGTGGCGATGATCGACAGGTCGCGCATGCCCGACACCGCCATGTTCAGCGTGCGCGGAATCGGCGTGGCGGTGAGCGTCAGGATGTCGACTTCACTGCGCAGGGCCTTGAGCTGTTCTTTCTGGCGAACCCCGAAGCGGTGCTCTTCGTCGATGATCACCAGCCCGAGGTTCTTGATCTTCACGTCATCCGACAGCAGCTTGTGAGTGCCGATGACAATGTCGATCTTGCCTTCCGCCAGGTCGGCGATGGCCGCATTCACTTCCTTGGCCGATTTGAAGCGGCTCATCACCTCCACAGTCACCGGCCAGTCGGCAAAGCGGTCGCGGAAGCTGTTGTAGTGCTGCTGGGCGAGCAGGGTGGTGGGGACGAGGATCGCCACTTGGCGGCCACCGTGCACCGCAATAAACGCTGCGCGCATTGCCACTTCGGTCTTGCCGAAGCCCACGTCGCCGCACACCAGGCGGTCCATCGGCTTGGGCGCCAGCATGTCGGCGCGCACGGCGTCGATGGTGGTTTGCTGGTCCGGGGTTTCTTCGAAGGCGAAGCCGGCGCTGAAGGTGGCGTAGTCGGCTTTTGGGTCGGCAAACGCATAACCTTCGCGGGCGGCGCGGCGGGCATAGATGTCGAGTAACTCGGCGGCCACATCGCGTACCTGTTCGGCGGCCTTGCGCTTGGCTTTCTGCCAGGTCTCGGAGCCCAGGCGGTGCAACGGCGCGAGGGCGTCGTCGCTGCCGGTGTAGCGGGCGATCAGGTGCAGGTTGGCCACGGGCACGTAGAGCTTGGCGCCCTCGGCGTATTCCATGGTGAGGAATTCGGCCACCTGGTTGTCGATCTCCAGGGTCTGCAGGCCCAGGTAACGGCCCACGCCGTGGTCGATATGCACCACCGGCGCGCCTTCGCGCAGCTCGGTGAGGTTCTTGATCACCGCATCGTTGTTGGCATCGGCGCGCTTTTCCCGGCGGCGGCGCTGCATCACCCGCTGACCGAACAGCGGGCTCTCGGCAATCAGTGCCAGGGCCGGGTCGTCCAGCAGCAGCCCTTCGTCCAGCGGTGCGATGGTGATCGCCAGGCGATCCTTGCTCGCGACAAAGTCCGGCCAGCTGTCGACGGTTTTCGGCCGCAGCTTCAGGCGTTCCAACAGCTCCAGCAGCACCTCGCGGCGCCCGGCGGACTCGGCGGTAAACAGCACGCGGCCGGGGAAGTCACCGAGGAAATTCGACAGCGCTTCCAGCGGCTGGTTAGCCTTGGCTTCAATCGCCAGGTTCGGCAGCGCTTGCGCCGGAAAGCGCTCGCGGCCGGCGCCTGCATCCACGTCCTGCTGGCTGGCGACTACCCGCGGCCAGTTTTTCAGGCGGGCGAAGCAGTCTTCCACCGGCAGGAACAGCTCGGCCGGTGGCAATAAAGGACGGGACGGGTCGACGCGGCGTTCTTCATAACGGTTGCGCACGTCATTCCAGAAATTCTCCGCTGCCTGTTCGATGCCTGGCAGCGAGAACACCTGGGTGTCCTGAGGCAGGTAATCGAAGAGCGTGGAGGTTTCGTCGAAGAACAGCGGCAGGTAATACTCGATACCGGCGGGGGTAATCCCGCTGCTCAAGTCCTGGAAGATCGGGCAGCGACGGAAATCCACGTCGAAGCGCTCGCGGAAACGTGCCTTGAAGCGCGTGACCGCGTCTTTTTGCAGCGGGAACTCCCGGGCCGGCAGCAGCTTGATCGATTGCACCTTGTCGATGGAGCGCTGGTTTTCCGGATCGAAGGTGCGCAGGGTTTCGATTTCGTCGTCGAACAGGTCGATCCGGTAGGGCAGTTTGCTGCCCATCGGGAACAGGTCGATCAACGCGCCACGCACGGCGAACTCACCGTGCTCGTACACCGTGTCGACGCAGCGATAACCGCTGGCCTCAAGCCGGGTGCGCATTTGCTCCACATCGAGCTTCTGGCCGATATCCAGCACCAGGCTGCTGCCCAGCAGGAACTTGGTCGGTGCCAGGCGGTGCAGGGCCGTGGTGATCGGCACCACCAGCACGCCGTGGGCCAGTTCCGGCAAGCGGTACAGGCTGGCGATGCGCTGGGAAATGATGTCCTGGTGCGGCGAGAACAGATCGTAGGGCAGGGTTTCCCAGTCCGGGAAATGCAGTACCGGCAAATCGGGGGCGAAGAAACTCAGCTCCTGTTCCAGCCGCTCGGCACTTTGGCTGTCGGCGGTGAGCAGCAGGGTAAAGCGCTTGGCAGCGCTGGCAGCCTCGGCGATGGCCAGGCTCAGGGCGGCACCGGGCAGATTGCCCCAGTGCTGTTTACCTGCCGCGGCAGGGAGAAGCGGTAGACGCAGAACGGGCACGGAAGGTTGAGCTCCAAGCGTTGCGACAAAGTCGGTAATTGTAACGGCCCGGAGTGCCGCCTGTCAGTTGCTGACTGAGCCTATTACGGTTTGTAGGAAATGTAGTGGCTAAGACAAACAAAGGTGCCTTTTGACTCATTATGTAGTGCCGAAATCGGTGTATGTTTCGGAGGGTTACGGACACTTTGTCACATTGGTCCAACAGGGGGTGCGCTGGAAGCCGCGTATTTACTGGGCTGCAGAGGGGCGATATTTTTTTGCAAGGGGTTTTGTTGCGGGCCGCGCATTGCTCCGAGGGCGGTCGGGCGGCATAATGTAGCCCCTTTTTTCTGCCCCTACATGTGGAAGGTTCCCGTGACTCAGAAGCCCGACCAGTGTCTTGGTGAATGGATCGACCGTGAAGCACTCGCTGAAGCGATGATTCCGCTTATCGGTCAGCTATACCGCAATAACAACGTGGTGAGCTCGATCTATGGCCGCAGCCTGATCAACCAATCAGTCATCGCGATTCTCAAGGCTCATCGCTTTGCTCGCCATCGTTCTGCCGACGATAGCGAACTCTCCGTCCACGAAACATTCCCTCTGCTTAAAGCCATGAGCGAGCTCAAGCTCGGCGCGGCTTCGGTAGACCTGGGCAAGCTGGCCTATAAATTCCGCAAGGAAGGCGCTGGCCGCACCGCCGAGCAGTTCGTACGTGAAGAAATGGCCGACGTGGTTGGCCAGCAAAACGCCGCAGCCCGCAAAGGCACCGACGTTGTGCTGTACGGTTTCGGTCGTATCGGCCGCCTGCTGGCGCGCATCCTGATCGAAAAAACCGGTGGCGGCGACGGCCTGCGCCTGCGTGCCATCGTGGTGCGTAAAGGTGCTGAAAACGACCTGACCAAGCGCGCGAGCCTGCTGCGTCGTGACTCGGTCCACGGTCCGTTCAACGGCACCATCGTCATCGACGAAGAAAACAACACCATCACCGCCAACGGTAACCTGATCCAGGTGATCTACGCGAAGAACCCGTCTGAGGTGGATTACACCCAGTACGGCATCAAGGACGCACTGCTGGTGGACAACACCGGTGTGTGGCGTGACGCCGAGGGCCTGGGCCAGCACCTGGCGTGCCCGGGTATCGACCGCGTTGTCCTGACTGCGCCTGGCAAGGGCAAGCTGAAGAACATCGTGCACGGCATCAACCACGGTGAAATCACCGCTGACGACAAGATCGTGTCCGCCGCTTCCTGCACCACCAACGCCATCGTGCCGGTGCTGAAGGCTGTGAATGACAAGTTCGGCATCGTTAACGGTCACGTTGAAACGGTTCACTCGTACACCAACGACCAGAACCTGATCGACAACTTCCACAAGGGCGATCGCCGTGGCCGTAGCGCCGCGCTGAACATGGTGATCACCGAGACCGGTGCTGCCACCGCTGCTGCCAAGGCCCTGCCTGAGCTGGCCGGCAAGCTGACCGGTAACGCGATCCGTGTTCCGACGCCGAACGTGTCGATGGCCATTCTCAACCTGAACCTTGAGAAAGCCGCCACCCGTGAAGAGATGAACGAGTACCTGCGCTACATGGCGCTGCACTCCGATCTGCACAAGCAAATCGACTTCGTCAATTCGCAGGAAGTGGTTTCCACCGACTTCGTGGGCTCGCGCCACGCCGGTGTGGTGGACGCTGAAGCGACCATCACTCAAGACAACCGCGTTGTTCTGTACGTTTGGTACGACAACGAATTCGGTTACAGCTGCCAGGTGGTTCGCGTGATGGAAGACATGGCCGGGGTTAACCCGCCAGCATTCCCGCGCTAAGCATCAGCGGTAAATGAAAAAGCCCCGACTGGTTCGGGGCTTTTTTATGTCTGTTGTTTTTGTGTTGCTTGTACCGGCCTCATCGCAGGCAAGCCAGCTCCCACATTTTGATTTGTGAATACATTTCAAATGTGGGAGCGGGCTTGCTCGCGAAAGCGGCCTATCAAGCGCCGCCGACTATCGAAGCCTGCGCGGTACGCAGTTCATGCCGGTTGCCCTTGAACAGAATCAATGTGGCGATCAAGCCCAGCACCGCCGCGCCGCTGAGCCAGATGCCCGGTGCGGCCTTGTTGTCCAGCACATGGATCAGGTAGGTACACGCCGCCGGAGTAAAGCCACCAAAGGTTGCCGTCGCCAGGCTGTAGGCCAGGGAGAAACCGGTGGTGCGCACTTCTACCGGCATGATCTCGGTCAGCGCTACAACCATCGCGCCGTTGTACGAGCCATACAGGAACGACAGCCAGAGCAGCACGATCAGCAGATGGCTGAAGCTCGGGTTGGCCACCAGCCAGGACAGCGCTGGATAAGCGGTGAGGATCGCCAGAATAGTCGCCCCCAGCAGCAGGGGCTTACGCCCGATCTTGTCGGACACCGCGCCCATCACCGGCAGCCAGATGAAGTTCGAGATGCCGACGCACACGGTGACCAGCAGCGCGTCGAAGTCCGAAAGGTGCAGTTCGGCCTTGCCGAAGGTCGGGGTGTAGGCGGTGATCAGGTAGAACGACACGGTGGTCATCACCACCAGCGCCATGCCGGCGATGACGATGCCGAAGTTCTGGCCGATCGAGCGGACGATTTCCTGCAGGGTAGGGCGGTGTTTACGCGCCTGGAATTCCGGGGTTTCTTCCAGGGAGCGACGAATCACGAAGATCACCGGCACGATCAGGCAGCCGATCAGGAACGGCACGCGCCAGCCCCAGTCACCCATTTCTTCCGGGCTGAGCCAGTGGTTCAGGCCTACACCCAGCAGGCCGGCGAATACCACGGCGGCTTGCTGGCTGGCGGACTGCCAGCTGACGAAGAAGCCTTTGCGGCCTGGAGTGGCGATTTCCGCCAGGTACACCGACACGCCACCCAGCTCGACACCGGCGGAGAAACCTTGCAGCAGGCGGCCGAACAACACGATCAGCGGCGCCGCGACACCCAGGGTGGCATACCCGGGAACGCAGGCGATCAGCACGGTACCGGCGGCCATCATCGCCAGGGTGATCACCAGGCCCTTTTTACGGCCGTGACGGTCGATATAGGCACCGAGGAAAATCGCGCCCAGCGGACGCATCAGGAACCCGGCACCAAAGGTCGCCAGGGACAGCATCAGGGACGCGAACGCGCTGTCGGTGGGGAAAAATGTCTTGGCAATGGCCGTGGCGTAGAAGCCGTAGACCATGAAGTCGAACATCTCAAGGAAGTTACCGCTGACAACGCGAAAGATCGCCTTGCCCTTGCCCGTTGTAGTGGACATGTCATGCACTCATTTTGGCTATCTTATTAGTAATCCCTGGTCGCAACCGTCCTTGCTGTTGAAGCTCTGGCACGAGGCTGGCGCTGAACAGTTTTGTAACGATATGTGTATAAGCCACCACAGGCAACAAAAAACCGATAGCAAGCTGGCAAATTGCCGCAGGCCTCCCGGTGATGAAAATCCAATGCGGGAGCGGGCTTGTTCGCGAATGCGGTGTGTCAGTCAGCTTATGAGCCACTGACACACCGCATTCGCGAGCAAGCCCGCTCCCACAGGGTTTTTGCGATCAGTTGAGGAGGGTGTTACGCAGGCTGTCGGACAAGCCTTTTGGTGCCAGCCAGATGCCGAGATAAGCCTTGGCCAGTTCGTCATTGCGACTGCTGAACACCACCGTGCCGTTGATTTCCAGGTTCAGGCCGCGCTGAGGCTGGAAGTCCAGCGCATAACGGTCGCCGCTGCGGATGTTGCGGAAGCTTTTGTGCAATTGATCCAGTTCAGGCTTCAGGCGGGCGAGGGTGGCGGGTGTTTGCTGACGTTCGAGGGTGGCAGTGGCGGCCTTGATCACATCGTTGCGGTCGATATCGCGAAAGTAATACAGCTCCAGGCGCAGGTCTTTTTGCTGATCCAGGGCTTGTTTGGCGCTCAGGTCAGCCGGGGCGAACAATGCCGCCGCATAGACGTCTGCCCACAGGTAGGTCAGGACGGCCTGGTTTTTCAGCACCAGTTGATGAGATTGCGGCGGAAAATCGGCTTGTTTGAGGCGATCAGCCTCATTCGCCAGAACCGGGACCGAAAACATCAGCAATAAACAAATGACGACATGCTTCATAATGGCCAGTCCTGAAAAGGTGCTTGCCTACAGGTTAATTCAATAACGAGCGCCGTGTAGTAAAGGCAAAACTGGCCTACGACGCGACCAAGGGTTAATGTGCGCGACGTTGAGCGTTCTATAGACTGTGCCCCGGCTCACACACTTGAGCCACATTGATCCTTCATGACCGCTGGCCGCGGCATGATTTAGCCAGGCGTCCAACCGTGCGCCCTGGCCTGTTCTGAGGAGTACGCATGGCTGTCTACAACTACGACGTGGTGGTACTGGGTTCCGGCCCAGCTGGAGAAGGTGCGGCGATGAACGCCGCCAAAGCAGGGCGCAAGGTGGCGATGGTCGATAGCCGTCGCCAGGTCGGCGGTAACTGCACCCACCTGGGTACCATCCCGTCCAAGGCCTTGCGTCACTCGGTGCGCCAGATCATGCAGTTCAACACCAACCCGATGTTCCGGGCCATTGGTGAGCCGCGCTGGTTTTCGTTCCCGGACGTGCTCAAGAGCGCTGAAAAAGTCATTTCCAAACAGGTTGCCTCGCGTACCGGCTTCTATGCCCGTAACCGCGTCGACCTGTTCTTCGGCACCGGCAGCTTCGCCGACGAGCAAACCGTCGAAGTGGTCTGCGCCAACGGCGTGGTCGAGAAGCTGGTAGCCAAGCACATCATCATCGCCACCGGCTCGCGTCCGTATCGCCCGGCGGATATCGATTTCCACCACCCGCGTATCTACGATAGCGACACCATTCTCAGCCTGGGCCACACCCCGCGTAAACTGATCATCTATGGCGCCGGCGTGATCGGCTGTGAATACGCCTCGATCTTCAGCGGCCTGGGTGTATTGGTCGAGCTGGTGGATAACCGCGACCAGTTGCTGAGCTTCCTCGACTCGGAAATTTCCCAGGCGTTGAGTTACCACTTCAGCAACAACAACATCACCGTGCGCCACAACGAAGAGTACGAGCGGGTCGAAGGCCTGGACAACGGTGTGATCCTGCACCTGAAATCCGGCAAGAAGATCAAGGCCGACGCCTTGCTGTGGTGCAACGGCCGTACCGGCAACACCGACAAGCTGGGCATGGAAAACATCGGGGTCAAGGTCAACAGCCGTGGCCAGATCGAAGTCGACGAGAACTACCGCACCTGCGTGCCGAACATCTACGGTGCCGGTGACGTGATCGGCTGGCCAAGCCTGGCCAGTGCCGCCCATGACCAGGGCCGCTCGGCCGCTGGCAGCATTGTCGACAACGGCAGCTGGCGCTACGTCAACGACGTGCCGACCGGGATCTACACGATTCCCGAGATCAGCTCGATTGGCAAGAACGAGCACGAACTGACCAAGGCCAAGGTGCCTTATGAAGTCGGCAAGGCGTTCTTCAAGAGCATGGCGCGTGCGCAGATCGCCGGTGAGCCCCAGGGCATGCTGAAGATCCTGTTCCACCGCGAGACTCTGGAAGTGCTGGGCGTGCATTGCTTCGGCTATCAGGCGTCGGAGATCGTGCACATCGGCCAGGCGATCATGAACCAGCCGGGTGAGCTGAATACCCTCAAGTATTTCGTCAACACCACGTTCAACTACCCGACCATGGCTGAAGCCTATCGGGTAGCGGCCTACGACGGCCTCAACCGGCTTTTTTGAGCGGCTCCGGCCGGTGGCCTGAGCCGGCCGGGGAGACCGATTTCAGTAATTCCCGAGGGTGGCAGTGGCCAAACCGGGAAAGTCTGTAATCAGGCTATCTACGCCGAAGTCGGCGAGCCTGCGCATCAGCGCGGGTTCGTTGACGGTCCATACGGACACGTGCAAACCCTGGCGCTGGGCTTTTTCCAGGCGCTCAGGGGTGCACAACGTCCAGTTCAACGCCAGAATCTCACAGCCATAGTTGGCCGCGACCTTCAACGGGTCGAGCCAGGCGTATTCGGCTACCAGTCCGCGGGACAGGTCCGGGGTGAGGTCCAGCGCCGCTTTCAACACTTCCCGCGAGCTTGAGGTCACGGTGACCTTGTCCATCAGCCCGAAACGCTGAGCCATTTCACGGATCGCCAGCACGGTGGTTGCCGCGCGGGTGCGCGATGCGCTTTTGACTTCCAGTTGCCAGTGGTCGAAGTCGCACTGTTCGAACAGCTCTTCCAGGCGCGGGATCGGGCAAGGGTTGACCCAGCCCGGGCCGCCTTTGCGCGCGTCCATCTTGACCAGGTCGGCGGCTGAATACTCGACGACCTTGCCGCGCCGGTCGGTGGTGCGCTTGAGCGTCGGGTCGTGGATGACCATCAGCTCGCCGTCCATGGACAGGTGCAAATCCAGTTCGCAGCGGCGTACGCCGTGCTTGAGGCATTCCTGGAAGCTGGTCAGGGTGTTTTCCGGTGCTTCGCCTTTGGCACCGCGGTGGCCATAAATCAGGGTCACAGTTGCTCCTTTACGCCAGGGTTCCTGGCTGGATGGATGACGCGACGCGCCATTCAATGATCGTATTCAGGTGTCGGATTCGTCGCTTTTTTCCCGCGCCAGGCGCCGTTCCTGGGCCTGTTTCTGCAGGATGTAGCGCGCCAGCAACTGGCGTTGGGCATCGGTCATGGCTTCGAATTCCGTGCCGATTTCAAAGCCACCGGTCTTGGCATCGCAATGGGTAACCTTGGCTCGCAGCAACAGCCCGAGGGCTTGCGGCATCAGCACCAGCTTGACCGCCAGGTGGCTGTCGGGCTGGATCGCGGTGGGGTTCAGAAATTCGATGCCGCCTTCGGAAATGACCACGGGCTGCGGCGTACCGATTTCGCCCAGCAGGCTTTGCGCCATGATCTGGCTGAGCAAATCCATGCGTTTGTTCTGCACTTTGAGGAAGGCGGCCAGGGTGCGGTCCCGCTCGCCGATCTGGCGCAGCAAGTGCTGGGATTCAAATTCACTCAGGTGCAACTCGCTGAGCAGATTGAACAGCGGCGAATCATCCAGCAACACTTCCTTGCTCAGCGCTTCCGGGCCCGACAGTGGGGTAATTTCCAGTGCGATCATGTCCTCGATACGGTAGTATTCGCGGCGATCTTCTTCATCTAATGTCGACATGGCGAACCCAAGGCAGCGGTGATGGTCTGAGTGTAAAGCTGCTTACCTGACCCCGCCACAAGGACGTCTTCTTTTCCTCCGAACAAGCCCCGACATGTTCAGACCTCTCTTCGTATTTATTGGCACGCGTTATACCCGTGCAAAACGTCGCAATCATTTTGTGTCGTTCATTTCCTTGACCTCGATGATCGGGCTCGCCCTTGGCGTTGTCGTGATGATTGTGGTGCTGTCGGTGATGAACGGCTTCGATCATGAGATGCGCACCCGCGTGCTGGGCATGGTGCCCCACGCGACCATCGAGTCGGGTGAGCCCATCAGCGACTGGCAAAGCCTGGCCGCGAAGGTCAAGCAGAACCCCAAAGTGCTGGCGGTTGCGCCCTTCACCCAGATGCAGGGCCTGTTGACCAACGACGGCAAGGTGCAGAAAGTCCTGCTCAATGCCATCGACCCGGCGCAGGAACGCAATGTCTCGATCATCGATAACTTCATGCAGCAGGGCAAACTGGACGACTTGTCGCCCGGCAGCTTTGGCATCGCTATCGGCGACAAGGCGGCGGCCAAGCTCGGCGTGGGCATCGGCGACAAGCTGACCTTCGTCGCGCCGGAAGTCACCGTGACTCCGGCGGGCATGTTCCCGCGCATGAAGCGCTTTACCGTGGTCGGCATCTTCCATGTCGGCGCCGGTGAGATCGACGGCTACCTGGGCCTGACCAACCTGACCGACCTGGCCCGCCTGCATCGCTGGAAGCCGGACCAGGTCCAGGGCTTGCGCCTGAAATTCAACGACCTGTTCGACGCGCCGCGTACCTCGTGGGAAATCGCCCAGCACCTGGGTGAAAACCAGTACTACGCCCGCGACTGGACCCGTACCCACGGCAACCTGTACCAGGCCATCCGCATGGAAAAAGCCATGATCGGCCTGCTGTTGCTGCTGATCGTCGCCGTCGCCGCCTTCAACATCATCTCCACGCTGGTGATGGTGGTGAACGACAAGAAGGGCGACATCGCGATCCTGCGCACCCTTGGCGCCACGCCGGGGCAGATCATGGCGATCTTCATGGTCCAGGGTACGGTGATCGGTGTCGTCGGCACCTTGATCGGCACCGTGGTGGGGATTCTCGCCGCGCTGAACGTCAGCGCGGCTATCGCCGGGCTGGAAGTGTTGATCGGCCACAAATTCTTGAACTCCGACGTCTACTTCATCGACTACTTGCCGTCCCAGGTGCAGAGCCCGGACGTATTGATGGTCGGCGGCGCCGCGTTGGTCCTGAGTTTCCTTGCCACCCTGTATCCAGCCTGGCGCGCGGCACGTACCCAGCCGGCGCAGGCTTTACGTTATGAGTGAATCGGGCATGAGTGAAAAAGCAATCCTGAGCTGCCGCAACCTGGGCAAATCCTACGAGGAAGGCCCGGAGTCCGTGGTGGTGCTGTCCAACCTGCAGCTGGAACTGCACCCGGGCGAACGCGTGGCGATCGTCGGCAGTTCCGGTTCCGGTAAAAGTACCTTGCTCAACCTGTTGGGCGGCCTTGATACGCCGTCCCAGGGCAGCGTCTGGCTGGCCGGCGAAGAGTTGTCGGCCCTGGGCGAGAAGGCCCGTGGCCAGTTGCGCAACCGTTCGCTGGGTTTTGTGTACCAGTTCCACCACTTGCTGCCCGAGTTCACCGCCCTGGAAAACGTCTGCATGCCGCTGTTGATCGGCAAGACCGCGATCCCGGAAGCACGCCAGCGTGCCCAGGCGTTGCTGGAGCGCGTCGGCCTGGGCCATCGCCTGGAGCACAAGCCGGCTGAGTTGTCCGGCGGCGAGCGCCAGCGTGTGGCAATTGCCCGTGCCCTGGTCAACAACCCGGGCCTGGTGATGCTCGACGAGCCGACCGGCAACCTCGACTCCCACACCGCCCAGGGCATCAAGGACTTGATGCTGGAGTTGAGCACCCAGATGCGCACTGCGTTCCTGGTGGTGACCCATGACATGAGCATGGCCCGCCAGATGGACCGTGTGTTGCACCTGCAGGAAGGTCATCTGGTCGCCATCTGACCTGTTTCAAGCCCGGCGCCCGGCGCCGGGTTTTCTATTTTTTCAACGGTGCCCGCGAATGTTCAGACCGTTATCGATTTTCATCGGCACGCGCTATACCCGCGCCAAGCGCCGCAACCGTTTTGTTTCGTTTATCTCGATGACCTCGATGATCGGCCTCGCCCTCGGCGTGCTGGCGATGATCGTGGTGTTGTCGGTAATGAACGGTTTCCAGCGGGAGATGAGCTCACGCATCCTCGGCATGGTGCCCCACGCGACCATCGTTGGCGTGAAGCCTATCAGCGACTGGCAGCCGGTGGCAGATGCCGCGATGAAGAATCCGGAAGTCACTGCTGCCGTACCGTTCACACAGATGGACGGCATGCTCTCCTACAAGGGCGCGATGCAGCCGATCGAGATCAGCGGCGTTGATCCGGCCCAGGAAGGCAAGGTGTCGATTGTGGCCCAGCATATCGTCCAGGGTCATCTTGAAGACCTTAAACCGGGCGAGTTCGGTGTGGTGATCGGCGAAATCACCGCCCGGCGTTTTCGCCTGAATGTCGGTGACAAGCTGACCCTGATCGTGCCGGAAATCAGCAGTGCGCCCGGTGGCATCACCCCGCGTATGCAGCGTTTGAACGTGGTGGGTGTGTTCAAGGTGGGCGCGGAGCTGGATGGCTCCATGGCCCTGATCCACATGGCCGACGCCGCCGAGATACAGCATTGGGAGCCGAACCAGGTGCAAAGCGTGCGCCTGGCGGTGAAAGACTTGTATGCCGCACCCAAGGTATCGGCGGATATCGCCGCCAGCCTCGGTGCCGACTACAAGGCCGACGACTGGACCCACACCCAGGGCAGCCTGTTCAGCGCGATGAAGATGGAAAAAACCATGATCGGCCTGCTGTTGCTGATGATCGTCGCGGTGGCGGCGTTCAACATCATCGCGACCTTGATCATGGTGGTGAACGACAAGGGCGCCGACATTGCGATACTGCGAACCATTGGCGCCACGCCACGGCAGATCATGGCGATCTTCATGGTGCAGGGGACGGTGATCGGGATCGTCGGTACCTTGATCGGTGGCATCCTCGGCGTGATTGCGGCGCTGAACGTCAGTGAACTGGTGGGTTGGCTGGAACGGGTGACCGGGCAGCATATCTTCAGTTCGGACGTGTATTTCGTCAGCAACCTGCCTTCGCAGTTGCAAGGTGGGGATGTGTTGTTGATTTGCTCGGCGGGGTTTGTGTTGAGCTTTTTGGCGACCATCTATCCGGCATATCGCGCGGCGAAGATTGAGCCGGCGCATGCCCTCAGGTATTCGTAATTCTTAAGACCGCTATCGCAGGCAAGCCAGCTCCCACATTTGACCGCGTTCTTCCTGAATGCACTCGGTCAAAATGTGGGAGCGGGCTTGCTCGCGAAAGGGCCGCTACAGCTTGCATCAATACCCCTGCGGCAACGCCATCACAAACCTCGCCCATCCCGCCCCCGACT
>NZ_JBYSWF010000149.1:0-1636 GCF_058780865.1 Pseudomonas sp. GP01-A4 | reverse complement strand
GGGCTGGGCACTTCCGATGAGCGCGTGGCCGGCTATCAAGCCGCGTTGCAGGCGGCAGGGTTGGTGTTTGACCCGCAATTGCTGGTCAACGGTGGTTCCAGCAGCGAGCCGGCACGGCAAGCGACCGCGCAGTTATTGGCCCTGGCAACACCGCCCACAGCAATCATGGCGGGCAACAACCTGATGACCCTGGGTGCGATGCACGCCTTGCGTGATGCGAATATCGACGTGCCCGGGCAGATGGCCCTGGTGGGCTTCGATGATTTTGACTGGGCGGATTTCTTCGTGCCACGCCTGACCCTGATCGCACAGCCGGTCCAGGAACTCGGCGCCCGGGCGGTCAACCTGCTGATTGAGCGCATGGCGTCGCCCAAGCGTAAAACACACAGCGTGCGGCTCGCGCCCACCCTGAAGATTCGTAACTCATGCGGCTGCCCCTGATATGAACAACGCGGTTTCCCTTGGTATTGATCTCGGCACTTCGGAACTCAAGGCGATCCTGATGGACGAGCAAGGCAACGTCCTCGCCCATGCGGGCGCGCGGCTGACGGTCTCGCGCCCGCACGCAGGCTGGTCCGAGCAGGCGCCTGAGGATTGGTGGCAAGCATGCCTGAAGGCCCTGGACCAACTGCGCACTGATCAGCCGGATGCCTACGGCCGTGTCGGCTGCATCGGGTTGTCCGGGCAGATGCACGGGGCGGTATTGCTGGGGCAAGACGACCGGGTGTTGTACCCGGCGATTCTCTGGGATGACTCCCGTGCCATGGCCCAGGCAGAAGCCTTGGGCAGTGAGTTTGCCGACGTCACCGGCAGCTTGCCGATGGCCGGTCTCACGGCGCCCAAGCTGCTGTGGTTGCAGGAGCATGAACCGGCGGTATTCAGCGCCATTGATTGCGTGCTGTCGCCCAAGGACTACCTGCGCCTGCGCCTGAGTGGTGAGCGCGTGAGTGATGTGTCCGATGGTGCGGGGACGTTGTGGCTGGATGTGGCCAACCGTGAATGGTTTGAACCGATGCTGCAGGCCACGGGTTTGCGATGGGCGCAGATGCCACGGCTGGTAGAAGGTGGCGCGGCCAGTGCTTGTTTGAATGCGGCTGCGGCGGGGCGACTGGGCTTGGCCGAGGGCCTGGTGATTGCCGGCGGTGGCGGGGACAACCCGGTGGCGGCGGCGGGCATAGGGGCGGTGAATGCGGGGGATGCGTTTATCACGTTGGGGACGAGTGCGGCCATCGTGGCGATTACTGATCACTCGGCGGGGAATCCGGCGAGTGCGGTGCATAGTTTTTGTCATGCGTTGCCTAATCGCTGGTACACCATGGGCGCCATGCTGGCCGGGGCCAGTTGCTTGCGGTGGGTGACGCGGTTGACGGGGTCGGTTGATGAGCAGGCGTTGCTGGATCGGGTGCAGGCCGAGTTGCCGATCGGGCAGGGCGTGCCGGTTTCCAATCCGTTGTTTTTGCCGTATTTGGCGGGGGAGCGCACGCCCCATAACGACCCGTTGTTGCGGGGTGGTTTCATGAGCCTGGGGCATGACTGCACGCCGGCCATGCTGGGGTATGCGGTGATGGAAGGGGTTGGGTTCGGGTTGCTGGATGCATTGAATGCAGTGCAGTCGGCCGGGGCCACGGTGGGGGCT
>NZ_JBYSWF010000148.1:0-2023 GCF_058780865.1 Pseudomonas sp. GP01-A4 | reverse complement strand
GGTGGAGCGGGTAAATCGGCAAGGATGCCGATTTAGCCGCGCCGGGCCATGGATGGCCCGTCGCGGCGGCCCGCGGAACCGGGCCGGAGTGCGGGCATGCCGAGCCTAGGCGAGGCACCGAGTGGTGGGGCAAAGACCTTTTGGTTACTTTTGGCTGGGCCGGCATTCCGGGCGTTTGCCAAAAGTGACCCGCTGTAAGAGCGGAACCATAAGCCGCCGTTACCGCAGCAACGGATATGTACACAAAAAACACAGCACCCACCGGCGAAATGCCTGTCATCTAAGCGTCACCGTAACTTCATGGAGATGACACCGGCCCTACATAGCCTGACATGGCACAAACAAGTCGACCGGCCGTAACCCTGGCCGGCACTCGGAGACTCGCCATGACTCAGATCGCCCGCATCAGCGACACCGGCAATGAACGCCGCCTGCAAGCCGAACGCCTGATCGGCGCCCAGGCTTTGCAGGAAGCCCAGGCCCTGCGGTTCAACGTGTTCAGCGGCGAATTCAACGCCAAGCTGAAAGGCGCTGAACTGGGCCTGGACATGGATGACTATGATGTTCACTGCAGCCACATCGGCGTGCGGGATTTGAACAGCGGTCGACTCGTCGCCACCACCCGTTTGCTCGACCACCAGGCCGCCACCACCCTGGGCCGCTTCTACAGCGAAGAAGAATTCAGCCTCCACGGCCTGCTGCACCTCAAAGGCCCCATCCTGGAAATCGGCCGCACCTGCGTCGACCCCGCCTACCGCAACGGCGGCACCATCGCCGTGTTGTGGGGCGAGCTGGCCGAAGTCCTCAACCAGGGCGGCTACAGCTACCTGATGGGCTGCGCAAGCATCCCGATGCACGACGGCGGCATCCAGGCCCACGCGATCATGCAGCGCCTGCGCGAACGCTACCTGTGCAACGAACACCTGCGGGCCGAGCCGAAAAAGCCGCTGCCGGCACTGGACCTGCCATCCAACGTCATCGCCGAAATGCCCCCCTTGCTCAAGGCCTACATGCGCCTGGGTGCAAAGATTTGCGGCGAACCCTGCTGGGACGAAGACTTCCAGGTCGCCGACGTGTTCATCCTGCTCAAGCGCGACGAGCTGTGCCCGCGGTATGCCCGCCACTTCAAGGCAGCCATGTGATGAGCCGCCTTCGGGTGTACGGGCGAATTGCCCGCGTGCTGGTGGTGGTGGCCCTGGGTTTGACCATGGCCAGTGTGTTTGGCGTGTTTGAACGTCTGGGCGTGGCCAACTCGATGGTGCGCCGGCAGCGCTGGTCGCGTTTTTTCATGGCACGGCTGACCAACGCCCTGCCCTTTCGCGTGACCGTTCACGGTGAGTTGCCGCAACAGTCGATGCTGTGGGTCAGCAACCACGTATCGTGGACCGATATCCCGCTGCTGGGGATGGTGGCACCGATGTCGTTCCTGTCCAAGGCCGAGGTGCGCACCTGGCCGGTGGCGGGCTGGTTGGCCGCCAAGGCAGGCAGCCTGTTCATCCGCCGAGGTTCGGGGGACAGCCAGTTGATTCGCAAACAGATGACGCGTCATCTGGAACAACAACACCCGCTGTTGATGTTCCCGGAAGGCACCACCACCGACGGCCGCGCCCTGCGTACGTTCCACGGGCGGTTACTGGCCAGTGCGATTGATGCCGATGTGTCGCTGCAACCGGTGGCGATTCGTTATCTGCGCGATGGCCACATCGACCCGCTGGCACCGTTCATTGGCGACGATGATTTGCTCTCGCACCTGATGCGTTTGTTCGGCAATGACCAGGGCGACGTGGAAATCCATCTGCTCAAGCCGATTGCCTGCGCCGGGCAGGAACGTGCGGCGCTGGCGTTCCAGGCGCAGCAGGCGGTGCAGAAGGCGTTGTTTGGCCCCCTTCCAGAAGCTGAGCAAATGCCAGCGCGGCCAGCATTCGCGGCCTGAAGCGAGCACGGTGAAAAATGTGGGAGCGGGCTTGCTCGCGAAGGCGGTGCATCAGCTAATGAATCTGCTGACTGATGCACCGCCTTCGCG
>NZ_JBYSWF010000147.1:0-2073 GCF_058780865.1 Pseudomonas sp. GP01-A4 | reverse complement strand
CCCCCATATGAGTTCCATCAGGGCATTTTCGCCCCGCAGCGTGGAGACTCTCCCCTTGACCACCATCGTTTCAGTTCGCCGCCACGGCAAAGTCGTCATGGGCGGCGACGGCCAGGTTTCACTTGGCAATACCGTGATGAAAGGCAACGCGAAAAAAGTCCGTCGCCTGTACCACGGCCAGGTCCTCGCCGGTTTCGCCGGCGCCACCGCTGACGCCTTTACCCTGTTCGAGCGCTTTGAAGGCCAACTTGAGAAGCACCAGGGCCATCTGGTCCGTGCCGCCGTCGAACTCGCCAAAGAATGGCGCACCGACCGCTCCCTCAGCCGCCTGGAAGCCATGTTGGCCGTCGCCAACAAAGACGCCTCGCTGATCATCACCGGCAACGGCGACGTGGTTGAACCCGAAGAAGGCCTGATCGCCATGGGCTCCGGCGGCGGCTACGCACAAGCGGCGGCCAGCGCCCTGTTGAAGAAAACCGACCTGTCGGCCCGGGAAATCGTCGAGACGGCCCTGGGTATCGCTGGCGACATCTGTGTCTTCACCAACCACAACCTGACCATTGAGGAGCAGGACCTCGCCGAATAAGCCGCAGGCTTATTCCCGCTTGAGGACCGCCAATTACTATGTCCATGACTCCCCGCGAAATCGTCCATGAACTCAATCGCCATATCATCGGCCAGGACGATGCCAAGCGCGCCGTTGCCATCGCCCTGCGTAACCGCTGGCGCCGGATGCAACTGCCCGAAGAATTGCGCGTTGAAGTAACCCCCAAGAACATCCTGATGATCGGCCCGACCGGTGTCGGTAAAACCGAGATCGCCCGGCGCCTGGCCAAGCTGGCCAATGCTCCGTTCATCAAGGTCGAAGCCACCAAGTTCACCGAAGTGGGCTATGTGGGCCGTGACGTCGAGTCGATCATTCGTGACCTGGCCGACGCTGCCCTGAAGCTGCTGCGCGAACAGGAAATGACCAAGGTCAGCCATCGCGCCGAAGACGCCGCCGAAGAACGCATCCTCGACGCCCTGCTGCCACCGGCACGCATGGGCTTCAACGAAGACGCCGCACCGAGCTCGGATTCCAACACCCGCCAGCTGTTCCGCAAGCGCCTGCGTGAAGGCCAGCTGGACGACAAGGAAATCGAGATCGAAGTCGCCGAAGTGTCCGGCGTCGACATCTCCGCACCGCCTGGCATGGAAGAAATGACCAGCCAGTTGCAGAACCTGTTCGCCAACATGGGCAAGGGCAAGAAGAAAAGCCGCAAGCTCAAGGTGAAGGAAGCGCTGAAACTGGTGCGTGACGAAGAGGCCGGGCGCCTGGTCAATGAGGAAGAACTCAAGGCCAAGGCCCTGGAAGCAGTCGAGCAGCACGGCATCGTGTTTATCGACGAGATCGACAAGGTGGCCAAGCGCGGTAATTCCGGCGGCGTCGATGTGTCCCGCGAAGGCGTGCAGCGCGACCTGCTGCCGCTGATCGAAGGCTGCACCGTCAACACCAAGCTGGGCATGGTCAAAACCGACCACATCCTGTTTATCGCTTCCGGTGCGTTCCACCTGAGCAAGCCAAGCGACCTGGTACCGGAGCTGCAAGGTCGCCTGCCGATTCGCGTTGAACTGAAAGCGTTGACGCCGGGCGATTTCGAACGCATCCTCAGCGAGCCGCACGCGTCGCTGACCGAGCAATACCGCGAGCTGCTGAAAACCGAAGGCCTGGGGATTGAGTTCCTGCCGGACGGTATCAAGCGTCTGGCGGAGATTGCCTGGCAGGTCAACGAGAAGACCGAGAACATCGGTGCCCGTCGCTTGCACACCCTGCTTGAGCGCCTGCTGGAGGAAGTGTCCTTCAGTGCCGGCGACATGGCGGGCGCGCAGAATGGCGTGGCAATCAAGATCGACGCCGACTACGTCAACAGCCACCTGGGCGAATTGGCGCAGAACGAAGATCTGTCTCGTTATATCCTGTAAGCCTCACGCAGGAACCGCTCTGCTTTAATGTGGGAGCGGGCTTGCTCGCGAATGCGGTGGGTCAGTCACAATTGCATGAACTGACCCACCGCATTCGCGAGCAAGCCCGCT
>NZ_JBYSWF010000146.1:0-2496 GCF_058780865.1 Pseudomonas sp. GP01-A4 | reverse complement strand
CGAATGCGGTGGGTCAGTTCCAGATGTGTTAACTGATACACCGCATTCGCGAGCAAGCCCGCTCCCACATTTGAGCTGCGGTGTCTTGGGAATCGTCGTTTACTGGGCCAGCCAGCCACCGTCGATATTCCACGCCGCGCCCCGCACCTGGCTGCCGGCTTCGCTGCACAGGAACAGCACCAGCTCCCCCAATTGCGGCGGCGTCACGAACTCCAGCGACGGCTGCTTCTCCGCCAGCAAATCCTGCTGCGCCTGCTGCGGGTCAACTCCGCTGGCAATGCGGTCATCAATCTGCTTCTGCACCAGCGGCGTCAGCACCCAGCCCGGGCAGATGGCATTGCAGGTGACATTACTCTGGGCGGTCTCCAGGCCCACCACCTTGGTCAGCCCGATCACCCCGTGCTTGGCAGCGACGTAAGCCGCCTTGCCCATCGAACCCACCAGCCCATGCACCGAGGCGATATTGACGATCCGCCCCCAACCCTTGGCTTTCATGCCCGGCAGGCTCAAACGCGTGCTGTGGAACACCGACGACAGGTTGATCGCAATGATCGAATCCCAGCGCTCCACCGGGAATTCGTCCACCGGCGCCACATGCTGGATCCCGGCGTTGTTCACCAGGATGTCGATGCCGCCAAACTCGCGCTCGGCGTAGGCAATCATCTCGGCGATCTGCGCCGGGTCGCTGACGTCCGCCGGGTGATGCCCGACCTTGCCGCCGAAGGCCTGCACCTGGGCGATCACCGCGCTGGCGTCGCCAAAGCCGTTGAGGATCAGGTTGGCGCCGGCCTTGGCCAGGCTCAGGGCGATGCCCAGGCCGATGCCGCTGGTGGAGCCGGTGACCAGGGCGGTCTTGCCGTTCAATGTCGTCATATCAACCTCACACAATGCCGGTGGCGTAGAAAGTACCAATCACCACGAACACCGCGAGGGTCTTGATGATCGTGATGCCGAAAATATCTTTATAGGCTTCGCGGTGGGTCAGCCCGGTGACCGCCAGCAGCGTGATCACGGCGCCGTTGTGGGGCAGGGTGTCCATGCCGCCGCTGGCCATGGCCGCGACCCGGTGCAGTACTTCAAGGGGGATATTGGCCGCATGGGCCGCTGAAATAAAGCTCTCCGACATGGCCGCCAGCGCGATGCTCATGCCGCCCGAGGCGGAACCGGTGATGCCGGCCAGCAGGGTCACGGTAATCGCTTCGTTGACCAGTGGGTTGGGAATGCCCTTGAGCCAGTCCGCCAGCACCAGGAAGCCCGGCAGCGAGGCGATCACCGCACCAAAACCGTATTCCGAAGCGGTGTTCATCGCCGCCAGCAGCGCGCCGCTGACGGCACTCTTGCTGCCCTCGGCGAGCTTGCTGCGAATCGCCGAGAAGCCGAACACCAGCACCACGATAATCCCCACCAGCAACGCCGCCTGCACCGCCCAGATTGCCGTGAGCTTGGCGACTTCGGTCTGCACCGGCGCGCTCATGCCCGGCAGGCTGAGGGTGTGGGTCTTGCCGTACCACAGCGGAATCCAGTGGGTGAACAGCAGGTTCATGAGGCCCACCAGCAGCAGCGGCGACAGCGCGATCCAAGGATTGGGCAGCTTGATGTCTTCGGCGGTTTCCGGCTCGTTGCGCAGCTCGGTCCCATAGCCTTCACCGGCGCGCTGGGCCTTGTTGCGCTGGCGGGCCAGGTACAGCATGCCGGCGCAGAACACGAAGATCGTGCCGATCAGCCCCAGCCACGGCGCGGCCCAGGCGGTGGTGTTGAAGAAGGTGCTGGGGATGATGTTCTGGATCTGCGGCGTGCCGGGCAGGGCGTCCATGGTGAACGAGAACGCGCCGAGGGCGATGGTCGCCGGCAGCAAGCGCTTGGGGATATTGCTCTGGCGGAACATCTCGGCCGCAAACGGGTACACCGCGAACACCACCACGAACAGCGACACGCCGCCGTAGGTCAGCAGGGCGCACACCAGCACGATCACCAGCATCGCCTGGCGCGTGCCGAGCAACTGGATCGCGGCGGCGACGATTGAGCGCGAGAAGCCGGAGATTTCAATCAGCTTGCCGAACACCGCGCCGAGCAGGAATACCGGGAAATACAGCTTGAGGAAGCCGACCATTTTCTCCATGAACACCCCGGTGAACGCGGGAGCGACGGCGGAAGGGTCGGTGAGCAGCACAGCGCCGAGGGCGGCGATGGGGGCGAACAGGATGACGCTGTAGCCACGGTAGGCGGCCAGCATCAGCAGCGCCAGGGCCGCTAGGGCAATGATCACACTCATGGTGTGTCTCCATCTGATTGTTATTTTTGTGGGGGTGAGGCGGTGGGGAGGGGCTTTAGCGAGATGTGTGCCAAGTTATTAACCTGTTGAAATATATAGAGAAATTCTTGATCTGTGAGAGTGTTCTCAAGTTTTGTCCCGAATTTGAGACTGTTGGAGATCAAATGTGGGAGCGGGCTTGCTCGCGAATGCGGTGTATCAGGCAGTAATTCAGGCACTGACAC
>NZ_JBYSWF010000145.1:0-2596 GCF_058780865.1 Pseudomonas sp. GP01-A4 | reverse complement strand
TGCGGATTCCACGCCATTCGGACACTCAGCCCACGCTGATCCGGACACCTGTTCCACGCTCATTCGGACAGGCAGTCGGAGCGCAGCGACGCAGGGGTGGCATTGTTAGTCCGGGTTGGCTGGCGTCGTCAATTTCTGCGTCCGTTTGCGCATTGATTCACCCTTCAGATTGATCCGATAAGCGTTGTGCACCAGGCGGTCGAGGATGGCATCGGCCAGGGTTGGATCGCCGATCAGTTCGTGCCAGTTGTCCACGGGCATTTGGCTGGTCACGAGGGTCGAGCGCTGGCCGTAGCGGTCGTCCAGTAGCTCCAGCATGTCGCGCCGTTGCTCGCCGGTGAACGGGGCCAGGCCCCAGTCGTCGAGGATCAGCAGGTCGGTCTTGGCGTAGCTGCTCATCAGCTTGGCGAAGCGGCCGTCGCCATGGGCCAGACCCAGTTCTTCCAGCAAACGTGGCAGGCGCAGGTAGCGCACGCTGTAGCCCTCCCGGCAGGCCTGGTGGGCCAGGGCGCAGGCCAGCCAGGTTTTACCGACACCGGTGGGGCCGCCGATGATCAGGTTGAGGCCGTCGCGCAGCCACTGACCACTGCTCAGTTGCAGGATCAGCGCCTTATCCAGTCCGCGCGGGCTGCGGTAGTCGATGTCTTCGAGGCAGGCGTTGTGCTTGAGCCGGGCCTGGCGCAGGCGGCTGCTCAGGCGCTTGTCATCGCGTTCAGTCAGCTCGCGGTCGACCAGCAGGCCGAGGCGTTCTTCGAAGCTCAGGCTGTCGATGTCCGGGGTTTTCAGTTGTTCATTCAGCGCCTTGAGCATGCCGTGCAGGCGCAGGGTTTGCAGCTTGTCCAGGGTCGGATGGGGCAGCATGGTGAGTTTCCTTGGGGTCAGTGGTAGTAGGCGGATCCGCGCAGGTTGGCGTGGTCGTCCGGTAGTAGCGGCAGGTTGGTTTGAGCTAGCGGCAGGTTTTCCAGCCCCTGGCGCAGGATCGATTCGAGGCTCTTGTAACTGCACGCACCGAGGCTGAGGGCGCGACGGCAGGCCAACTCCAGGCGCACTTCGCCGTGGGTTTTGCCCAGGCGCAGGATGCCCAGGCAGGCCCGGTAGCCCTGCTGCGGATGGATGCGCCGTTCGAGGATGTGCCGGATCACGCCGGCGGTGTTCGGCCCGGTCTGCTCGGCCCAGCGGATCAGCCGCTGCGGCGTCCACTCGGCATGCTCGCGATGGCTCTTGGGCATGTGCTCGGCCTGCGTGCTGTGCCTGCCCTTGTGCATTGAACGCAGGTGGCTGGCCACTCGCTGGTTGGCGTGGAAACACTCGACGGTGCGCGCCGTCAGGCGCACCTCCAGCTGCTTCTTCACCAGTTGATACGGCACCGAGTAGTAATGCCCATCGACCTCGACGTGGTAGTCGATGTGCACCCGCGCCTTCTTCCACTCGGCGTAGACGTAGGGTTGCTCCGGCAGGGGGCGCAGCGCCGGACGATCCAGGCTGTCGAAGGCCGTCTGGCGCGAGCCCGGCAGCTTCTTGAACGGGCGTTGGTTGAGCCGCTCCAGCAACCCGGCGATAGCGCTGTTGAGTTCATCCAGGGAGAAGAACTGGCGGTTGCGCAGGGCGGCGAGGATCCAGCGTTCAACCACCTGCACGCCGACTTCGGCCTTGGCCTTGTCGCGCGGTTTGCGTGCCCGCGCCGGCACCACCGCCACGCCATAGTGCTCGGCCAGATCGCGGTAGCTGGGGTTGATGTCCGGCTCGTAGCGGTGACTCTTGCTCACCGCGCTGCGCAGGTTGTCCGGCACCACGATCTCCGGCACGCCGCCGAGGAAGGCGAAGCAGCGGGTATGCGAGCCCAGCCAGTCCGGCAGCTGCTGCGACCAGGTGGCTTCGGCGAAGGTGTAGCTGGACGCGCCGAGCACCGCGACGAACACCTGCGCCTGGCGGATCTCGCCGCTGTGGCGATCGATAACCGGCACCGTCTGGCCGGCATAGTCGACGAACAGCTTCTCGCCGACGCGGTGCTCCTGACGCATCACCACGTCCAACTTGCCCTGCCAGGCTCGGTAGTGCTCACAGAACCAGCTGTACTGAAAGCCCTGAGGCTGGCTCAGGCGGTACTCCTGCCAGAGCAGCGCCAGGGTCACCCCGGGGCGGCGCAGTTCGGCATGCACCCATGCCCAATCGGGTAAAGGCCGCTTCTCACTGGCAACCGCCGGGGCCGGCGGGAACAGTTGCTGCTCCAACTCGGCATCGGACAACGAACAGGGCCAGGTGAGGCCGCTGGCGGCAAAACGGCAGAGGTAATCACCGGCACTGCTGTGGCCAATGCCCAGGCTGCGGGCGATCTTGCGCACGGACAGGCCGCAGTCGAACTTGAGGCGTAACACCTCTCGGATTTTACGCATGGATAAACGCTCCACAACGACCTCTCTGCTTCGAAAAAGAGATCGATGGTAGTGAATAAATCCTGCGTGGCTGCCTGCCAGAAAAGTGTCCGGATGACCGTGGAGTCGGTGTCCGGATGCTCGTGGAATGAGTGTCCGGATCAGCGTGGAATCACTGTCCGGATGCGCGTGGAATGGGTGTCCGAGTCAGCGTGGAATCCGCA
>NZ_JBYSWF010000144.1:0-2682 GCF_058780865.1 Pseudomonas sp. GP01-A4 | reverse complement strand
AAAGACCTTTTGGTTACTTTTGGCTGGGCCGGCATTCCGGGCGTTTGCCAAAAGTGACCCGCTGTAAGAGCGGAACCCTAAGTGGCCGTTACCGCAGCAACGGATATGTACACCTTCAGGCCCGACTCCGCAGCCACTGCATAAACCCCTTCTTAACCGGCACCACAGGCGCCTCCTGCGTCAAACTCTGAGCCGCATGCAACCTGAAATCCAACAAACTTTTCATAGCCTCACTGATGTCATGCCGAGCATCCAGACAAGGCTTCAGATACTCCTTCTCAATCCGATACAACGTACAAAACGTCTTCGCCGAAAAGTCCGCAGGCACACCCTGCTCCGACAAAATCCCGGCCTCACCAATCACCTCCCCAGGCCCCATCCGCCCGGCTTCAAACTTGTGCCCGGCCTTGGTCAACATCACCGAAATCACCCCGGACTCGATGATAAACAGGTGATCACTCACCTCCCCCGCCGGCAAAATCATTTCCCCGGCGCGAAAGGTCTGCAGCGTCATGTTCTGGCTGAACGTCTCCTTCTCCTCCTGCCTCAACGTCGAGAAAATAGATGAGCTCTCCAACAACGCCCGAGCCCGGGAAACCGTCACCGGCGCATTACTCTCGGCAGCCGACAACAAGCTCACCCCCGCCGCCTGCAAATGCCGAAACGCCAAATCATAAAGCTGATTGCGCACCTCACGCTTGAGCGCCATGGCCGGCACAAACCCGCTGATCTCATACTCCACGCCACCACTGGCCGACGTCTTGAACGCCACGCTGGGCGCCGGCTTGGCCAACAACGGCCGACACCCCTGCATCGCCCGCTCCAGCGCATCCAGCACGGTTTGGGGCCGCGCATGGGGGCTGACTTGCAGGCTGACCGCCAAGCCAAACATATCTGCGGGACGTGAGAAGTTGATGATCTTGGCCTTGGCCGCCAACGAGTTGGGCACCACCGCCAGGCTGCCCTGGGAGGTTTGCAGTTGGGTGGCGCGCCAGTCGATGTCGATCACCCGGCCTTCGGTGCCGTCGATGGAGATCCAGTCATCCAGTTGGTAGGGTTTGGTGGTATTGAGCACGATGCCGGAAAACACGTCGCTCAAGGTGCTTTGCAACGCCAGGCCGACGATGATTGCCACCGCGCCGGAAGTGGCCAGCACGCCCTTGACCGGCAGGTCGAGCACGTAGGCCATGGCGGCGATGATCGCGATCAGGAAGATCACCGCGCCCACCAGATCCTGCAACAGCCGCCCGGTGTGGCCGACCCGCTGCATCATCACCGCGCCGAGCAATACCGTGAGGGTGCGCGCCGCAAACAGCCACCAGCCGATCTGGAACGCCGTTGCCGCCAAATGCAGCGCCACGTTGTCGCCGAACGGCGCGACCTGCATCGGGTTCATGCCTTCGTTGAACAGCACGGCGCTGAACACCGCAAAGATCACCAGGCGTGCCGCCAGCTTCCAATTGGCGAAATCGGCAGAGATCAAACGCCATACGGCAATATCGATCAGCACCAGCGCCAAGGCACAGAACATCGGGTGATCGGAGATAAATGAGGGCATTCAGGCGACTCCAGGGCGAATGCCATGAAGATCGCATGAAATGCCTTTGGAGGGTATAGCGCCCTAGCGCTGCATCTGCCCGAATTGCCCGGACTGATAGTCGGCAAACGCCTGGTGGATTTCCTGCTCGGTGTTCATCACGAACGGGCCGTGGCCGACGATGGGTTCGTCGATCGGCTCGCCGCTGAGCAACAGCACCATGGCGTCGTCGCTGGACTCGAGGCGCAGTTGCGTGCCATCGCGCTCGAACAGTGCCAACTGCCCTTCCCGCGCCACTTCAGTGCCGTTGATCCGCACCGTGCCGCGCAACACCACCAGCGCGGTGTTGCGCCCGGCGTGCAGGTCCAGCGTCACAGAGCGGCCGGCTTTGAGGCGCATGTCCCACACGTCGATCGGTGTGAAGGTGCGAGCCGGGCCTTTGACCCCGTCGAACTCGCCCGCGATCAAGCGCAGGCTGCCGGCGTGGTCGGCCAGGGGCAGCGTCGGAATATCGCCATCGAGGATGGTCTGGTAACCGGCATCGGTCATTTTGTCCCTGGCCGGCAGGTTGACCCACAACTGGACCATTTCCAGGGCGCCGCCGCTGCGGGCGAACGCCTCGGAGTGAAACTCCTCGTGAATGATGCCCCTGGCGGCTGTCATCCATTGCACATCGCCCGGGCCGATGGTGCCGCCGGCGCCGGTGGAATCGCGGTGCTCGACTTCGCCCTTGTAGACGATGGTCACGGTTTCAAAACCGCGATGGGGATGCTGGCCTACGCCGCGACGTTGCTCGGTCGGGGTGAATGCCGCAGGACCGGCGTGATCCAGCAACAGGAACGGGCTGATCTGCTTGCCCATGGTGTCGTAGGAAAACAGCGTGCGAACCGGAAAGCCGTCGCCGACCCAATGGCCACGTGGGCTGGTGTAGATGCCGATGATCTTTTTCATATGTGTCTCCAGTAATGGATACACCTTAAATCCGATACCAATTCCGCGCTAGACGGCAAAATCGGCCCTGATCGTCCCACCAGTGGAACAAATACTCGCGGGCTGGATTATTTTATATTTCGACCATAATATGGCGACAAATATTACAAGCGTAATTTTTAGCTCACCCCGCCCCACGGAGCCCGACATGAACC
>NZ_JBYSWF010000143.1:0-2770 GCF_058780865.1 Pseudomonas sp. GP01-A4 | reverse complement strand
GGGGGGGACAAGCGGCGATCAAGGCCGCTGGGGTTTCACCGAAGTACCGAACGTATTGCCCATGCGCACACTGGTCGCTGCGGGTGTAGAGAGCCCGATCTGGTTCGGCTTGCGTTTGTCGATGGGCACCTGTTGCGCTTGCTGGTTCTTTTGCGTGGCCTTGGCGGCGTCCGGGTGGTTGCCCATCTGCTGGCTCAGGCAGCCATAGTCCGGTGCCTTGTAGCCATCCACGTTGACCTCGGTGCAGCCATTCGGCGTTCCTTCGGCGTGGGCCATCAGTGGCAGGGCAGCACACAGCAACAGGCTGGCGAGGGTCGGGAACAGGTTCATCGGTGCCTCCTGGCGAGCCCTGGGAAATGGGCCGGTATGGCTCAAAAGTGTAGTGCAGCGGGCTGCCCGTCACCGTGATGTTTTTTTTGCTGGCACCGTAACATCAGGTTCATAAACTGGCCTCAGGATGACGGTTTTGTAGGCTATGTCGGACGTGTTGCGATGCTGAGCAGGGGGGCTTGGAGGCGCGCGGGCTGCTGCCTGGCTCTGCTGTTGGGGCTGGCGCAGGCCGTGCGCGCCGAAGTGACCCTGGACCTGCCCGCGCAGAACCTGGATAGCGCCCTGCAGGCGTTCAGCCATGCCACCGGCATGGCGGTGCTGGTGGACCGCGAGTTGACCCGGGGCCGGCGCTCCATCGGCGTGCATGGCCGCTACAGTGCGCAGCAAGCCCTGGGCCTGCTGCTGACAGGGAGTGGCCTGATGGCGCGTTATGCCCGCAGCGATGCATTCACCCTGCAAGCCCCCGAGGTCAGCCAGCCGGCCACGACGCGGGGGCTGAAGGCAGGGCATGCAGCACGGATCAACAACAGCTATGCCGCGGCCTTGCAGCAGGCGATCGAACGCAGTTTGTGCCGTTCGCCGCTGACCCGCCCCGGCAGTTTCCGGGCGCTGGTGCAGGTGTGGGTCAACGGTGACGGGGTGATCGAACACAGCCGCCTGGTCAGCTCCACCGGTGACCTGCAGCGTGACGAAGCGCTGGTACGCGGCCTGGGCACCACCCGGGTCGAACGTCCGGCACCCAGTTCGCTGCGCTTGCCGGTGACCTTACTTTTGATGCCCGATTCAACAGGAACACGCATGGAATGCACAGCAGGGGAAGGAGTTTCCGGGGCATGAAAGACACCGGCCACAGCATGATGGTCAGCCTGTTCCTGGCGTCCTACGAGGACTTCAAGGTACGCCTGCGCAAGCGCCTCGGGTCCGAGGACCTGGCCAACGACGTGCTGCACGAGACCTACCTGCGGGTCGACCGCATGGACGTACCGCCGAACCTGGCGCAACCCAATGCCTACCTGTATCGAATGGCGCTGAACATCGCCGCTGACCGACGCCAGGCGGATGCGCGACTGTTGACCGGCAGCGAAGTCGAAGAGCTGCTGCAAACCGTCGATGAAGCCCAGGACCCGTCGCGGGTGGTGGGTGGCCAGCGGGAAATCCAGTCGTTGCTCAAGGCCCTCTACGAACTGCCGGCGCGGCGGCGCCAGATCCTTATCGCGGCACGTCTGGAAGAGGCGCCACACCTGGAGATCTCCAGGCGTTTCGGGATTTCCACGCGCATGGTCGAAAAGGAAATCAAGGCGGGGCTGGGCCACTGTGCGCAGCGCCTTGAAAGAAAAGTAATCCAGCGGTTCGGTCCCGGGGCCGGAAAACCGTCTTAGTGATTGAGTCCCTGATAATCCGTTGAGTACCTGCGCGCTTGAACATTTTTAACCTCTCCGCTGCCCGTGCTGCGCCCAATAGCCCCCTGCACGATGAAGCGCGTGACTGGCTGGTGCTGCTGACGTCGGGCCGGGCCACCGTTGCTGATGCCAAGGCGTTGCGCCAGTGGTGCGCCCAGAGCCCGGAGCATGCCCGGGCGTTCGAGCAGGCCAAGGTGTTGTGGCAGCAATTGGCTCCCGCCGCCGAGCAGTTTTCCCGGCCGCGGCATTTTGGGCGGCGGGCGTTTTTGGGCGGGGCGATTGCGGCGTCGGCGGCGGTGTTGATGGTGCGGGTGACGGTGCCGGGTGGGTTTGCCGGGTTGACGGCGGATTACCGCACCGAGGTCGGGGAGCAGCGGCGGGTGGAGTTGGGTGATGGGGTTCGGCTGGAGCTCAATACGCAGACGCGGATCAGCCGGCGTGAGGGTGGGATTGAGTTGTTGGAGGGGGAGGTCGAGGTGCTGGCCGATGCTGCGATGCCGCTTCAGGTTCAGGCGGGTGGAGGGTGGTTGAGTGCGGCTCGGGCGCGGTTCAATGTGCGCAATACGGATCACAGTGTGTGTGTGACGTGTATTGATGGGGCGCTGTTGGTGGGTGTTGGGGGGCGTACGGTTCGGCTTGAGGGTGGGCGGCAGCTGACTTATGACGCCAGCGGTGTGGGTGAGCCGGTGGCGGTGGACGTGCAGGCTGTGGTGGCTTGGCGGGAGCAGGTGCTGGTGTTTGACAATGCGACGCTGGCGACGGTGGTGGATGAGATCAATCGCTATCGGCCGGGGATGTTGCTGCTGATGAATGCGCAGTTGGGCAAGCGGCGGGTGCAGGCGCGGTTTAGTCTGCATCAGTTGGCGGGGGTGGCGCTGTTGATTCGCGATGCGTATGGGGCCAAGTGTACGGAGTTGCCTGGCGGTGTTGTTTTGTTGAGTTAGATCGGTGTGCATATCCGTTATTTAGGTAACGACCAGAGCGAAAACAGATCTGCTTTTCTGTGGGAGCGGGGTTGCTCGCGAAAAACCTGAGAGCCT
>NZ_JBYSWF010000142.1:0-3414 GCF_058780865.1 Pseudomonas sp. GP01-A4 | reverse complement strand
CTCCAGCTCCTCCGGTTCGAGTTCCAGTTCCAGCAGCAGCTCATCGGGTGGTGGTGGTTCCAGTGGTGGGGGTGGGGCGTCGGGGAGTTGGTAAGCCTCCCCCGGAAGCTAGGCGGGCTTGTAGGCAATCCAGCCCTTGAAGCTGAAGCCCGCGTAGAACAGTTCCACACCTTCGAAGCCTGCCTCCCGTAGCAGCGCTTCATCGTCGTTGGGTGACAACACCGGCAAGTGGCTGCTGATGGCGGCAATCGCCCGCTGGGCATCTTCAGCCGGTACGCCGGAATCCACGGCATAGGCTGCATAACGCTTCAGCCAGCGCGCTTTTTCCTCTGGCGAGGATTGGGGGAAGCTGTGATGCGCCGCAATCAAAGGCGCGCCCGGCGACAAGCGCCGCCACAGCTCTTTCAAGGTTTGCAGACGCTCTTCGGCCGGGATGAAGTGCAAGGTCAGCAAGGACGTGGCGGCATCGAACGGCCCCTCGGGCGCGGTATCGATATAGCCTTCATGCAACTGCACCCGGGCCATCAGCGGACCCAAGGTGGCCTCGGCCAGCTTCAGCATCTCGGCAGACGGGTCCACCCCCACAAACTGCCACTCGGGCTGGCTGTCGGCAAACTTCTTCAACTCCAGGCCGCCGCCTGCACCGAGTACCAATACCTTGCCGGTGGCTGGTACGCTTTCGCGCAGCAGCAGCGTGCTCATGCGCTGCAAGGACTCGAAACCCGGCACCAGCCTCACCGGGCCTTCGGCGTAGCGGGCGACAGCGTCGGGATCTGAAAACCAGGTCATTGCTGGCTCCTGTTGGCGGGGGAAGCGACAACCCTACTGGGGCAAATTCAGGCTGGCAATTGAAGAGATGTGCAGTTGTGTTAAAACGTTGCCTTTGCTGATTTTGAGAGTACCCCTCGAATGCTTCCCGACATGCTTATCCGCGATGCACGGCCTGAAGACGCGTTATGCGTTGGTGTGCTGGGCATGCAGGTTTTTCTCGATACTTACGCCACCGAAGGCATTCGCGACTCAATCGCCGCCGAGGCGCTGCAAGCGTTTTCGCCCCAGACGATTTCCGCGCTGATCGCCCAGCCGGGCACGGCCATCATCGTCGCTGAAGCCAACGGGCATCTGGTGGGGTTTGCCCAGGTTGCGATGGACACCGGCCATGCGCTGATCTCAACCCCGAAGGCGGCGGAGTTGCAGCGGCTCTACATCCAGGAACGGTTTACCGGACTCGGACTCGGCTACCGTTTGCTGCAAGCGGCTGAACAGCGTGCAGGGCAGGGTGGCGCTTCTTTGTTGTGGGCGACTGTGTGGGTCGGCAACGAGCGGGCGCTGGGTTTTTATCCGCGTCGTGGTTATGAGTTGCTGGGAGCGCCGACCTACACGTTTCAGAATGAGAGCCATGAAAATCGGCTGTTTGGTAAAAGACTTCAGTCTTAACGCGTGAGCAATTGCACTTAAGAAAATCGAAATAATGTCGATATGATGTCATCGCTCATAAGGACCGTTTATCCGATGAAAGTGTTAAAGCTCGCCGTTGCCTGTGTATTCCCGCTGCTCGGCGCCTGTTCCGACTACCACTACAAGAACTACCAAGGCGATTGGGCCCCGGAAAAAATGCAACCGGTCGACCTCTCCGACAACCACCCGAATGCAGCGCTGGTGTACTTCGAAACGTTCCGGGTACGTGAACTGGGCGTGCCGTTTCACCGCTTGGTGTTGGCCACGGAAGTAGACGGCGTTGCGCTCCCGGGCGCCGGTCGACGTTCAATCCTTGATGTGTCCGGTGAACAGGCGCTCAAGTTGGCTCCGGGCAAGCATTCATTGCGCTGGTGCAACGTGTCGATGAACGCCTTGGGCACCGGCGGCGCCTTCTGCAACAAAGGCGCCGATGATGTGGTGTTTGCCGGGGGCCAGCGGTATGTCGTGACCTTCCGCATGACCGCCAGCACCAAGGGCTACCCGGGTGCCTACAGCGTGGAGTACCGCACGTACTCGACGATCAAGAACCTGGATACTCAGGAAGTCATTTTTCCGTTGGAAGGACAGGGTGATGGCTGAGCGCCTCGCACTGGAGAAGTTGGCTTATCTGGAGTTCCTGCGCCTTCTTGAGGCGAGTCATTTTGAATCGCAGCGCACCGGCCAAGCGTTCTACAACCACTTCGATTTGCACCGGCTTTCGGATCAACAAGCGCTAGCTGGGTTGTATGCGGCGGATGGGCGTCAGGCGATAAAGCTGATTGAGTGTATGTTCGACATCGAGTGAAGTAAGTTCCTCAGAGCATTTTGCTCAGGAACACCCGGCTGCTGCCTTCCGGGTCGCACGGGATTTCACCAAACCGCACCCAGCCATTCTTCTCGTAAAACTCCGGGGCCTGGAAACTGAGGGTGTACAGCATCGCCGAGCGGCACCCTCGGTGACGGGCTTCGTTTTCGAACGCCTTCAGCAACGATGTACCCAGGCCTGAACCACGCAGCGCATCGGGCAAATGGAACAGGTCGAGGAACGCCATCCCGAGGCTGGTTTTGCCGGTGATGCCGCCGAGGGTTTCACCGGTGTCGGGATCCTTGATCAGCACCGTCAACGGACGTCGGTCATTGGAGCCGGTGATGTGTTCGTTTAAGGCGGCGAGTCCCTTGCCGAGAAGCTGCTCGGCTTCGGCGTCTGGCTGGTCGCCGACCTCAATCAGATGCGGCTTCATAGATCCATCACCATCTCATGCCACGCCATCCCGCCGTGGTCCGACGCCGACGGCTGCACATAGCGATAGCCCATGCGCTTATACAGCTCCACATGGCGGTCCTTGCACATCAGGTGAATGGTCTTCTTGCCCATCGCCTGCATGCGCTGCACGAACTCCGTCATCAAGCGCGTGGAGTAGCCCTTGCCTTGCTGGCCGGGATCCACCACCACCGACATGATCACCACATTCGGCGCATCGGCTGAATGCCCGACCAACTCCTTGAAGGCCTCATCCGACATCACCACTTCATCGGCGCAACCGCAGTTGATGAAACCGACCACAACACCATCCGCCTCCAGAATCAGAAAGCCTTGCGGGTACAGCGCAATGCGCGTGGCGATCTTTTCCAGGGTCGCGGCTTCGTCGCCTTCGTAGGCGGTGATTTCGATTTCGTAGCAACGGTTGGCGTCGGCGGGGTTGGCGTTACGGAAGGTGAGGGCGGGCATTGGGTTACCGGAGAAGTTGAACGACGGCCCCCATGATAAAGAAAGAACACCCCGACAGCACCGCCGAACACAAAACCCACTCACACCACCGACCCCCTGTGGGAGCCGTCGAGCTTTAGCGAGGCCGCGATGGCGGCCTTCCTGGCACCACCAATATTCGCCAAGCCGGATAACTGGAAAACCCGCAAATGCGGGTTTTCTCGTAACTGAGCCAGGCTCTATTAAAC
>NZ_JBYSWF010000141.1:0-3477 GCF_058780865.1 Pseudomonas sp. GP01-A4 | reverse complement strand
CCCGCTGGGCTGCGTAGCGGCCCCAAAATCTTGGGAGCGCTGCGCACTCCAGCGGGAGCAAGCTCCCTCGCCACAGAAGCTCCCTTGCCACAAAAAATCGGCTCGCTACAGCCGTATCAGGCCGCGGCAGGCCGCAGCGAATAGGTCTTCAGCTGATGGGCAAAGTCCCGCAGGGATTGAATCCCGCTCGCCTCGGCCTCGTGCACCCATTCCTTGATCGCCGCCAGCATGTCGTGGCCGTTGGTGCTGGTTTTCAGCCAGATCTGTTGCAGCGCCAGGCGCTTCTCGTAGATCACTTTCAGGGCCTGGCTGTGCTCCAGCATGCTCTGGATGCGCACGTGGTGGCGGTCATCCAGCAGGCTGGTCTCCCGCGACAGCAGGCGCTTGGCGCGATGGAATTGGTGGCGCACCGAGTGATCGACCTTTTCCAGTTCCTGCTTGACCAGCGGGCCAATCACCAACTTGCGGTACTGGGCCATGATCTGGAAGCGGTTGTTGAGGATCGCCATCGCGGTGTCCATGTCCAGGCTGCCCTTGCCTTCGACCCGGTGGGCGATCGGCGCGACCCGTTGCACCTTGGCCAGGCGCAGGAAGCTGAACACTTTGATCCAGGCCCAGCCCAGGTCGAACTCCCACTTCTTCACCGACAGCTTGGCGGAGTTGGGGTAGGTATGGTGGTTGTTATGCAGCTCTTCGCCACCCACGATGATGCCCCAGGGAATCAGGTTGGTGGCCGCATCGCGGCATTCGAAGTTGCGGTAGCCGATGGCATGACCCAGGCCGTTGATTACGCCGGCAGCCCAGAACGGGATCCACATCATCTGGATGGCCCAGATGGTGATGCCGATGGTGCCGAACAGCAGCAGGTCGATCACGCCCATGATCGCCACGCCCAGCAGCGGGTACGGGGTGTAGAGCTTGCGCTCGATCCAGTCTTCCGGGCAGTTCTTGCCGTAGATGCGCAGGGTCTCGGGGTTCTCGGCTTCGGCGCGATACAGCTCGGCACCTTTGCGCAGCACGGTGGACAGGCCCTTGATCACCGGGCTGTGGGGATCGTCGACGGTTTCGCACTTGGCGTGGTGTTTGCGGTGGATAGCGGTCCACTCGCGGGTGTTCTGCGCCGTGGTGAGCCACAGCCAGAAGCGGAAGAAGTGTTTCAGGCCAGCATTGAGCTCCAGGGAGCGGTGGGCTGAATAGCGGTGCAGATAGACCGTGACCCCGACAATGGTCACGTGGGTCATCAACAGAGTGACTGCCACCAGTTGCCAGGCCGACAAGTCAAGAAAACCGTTGTACCACATAGGCTGTATGGCCCTCAGATAAAGAAAAAACCAGCTTGCGCATTATCACTAAGCCTACAGATAAAACCAGCCGCCCTTTAAGATAGGAGTGACTGGATGTTTCTTATTCTATAATCCGTAACCTTTGTAGGGCGAATCTGGTTTTTTAGTAAGGATTACTGAACATATGCTGTTTTCATACCGAGGTGCCCTGCGTGCCGGGCTGATGTACCTGCTGGTTTCGATTGTGTGGATTCAGCTCAGCCATCAGGTATTGATCAACTTTATCGATGAACCCGTGGAGCTGGGCCGCTGGCTTCAGATACGCGGTTACCTGTGGGTCAGCCTCAGTGCCCTGGCGATCTACCTGCTTTGCGCGCACTTTGCCCGGGCGAACCTGATCCAGCAGCCACTGAAGGAAAACCGCGAGCGCCTGCGGCAGGCCGCCGCCGTGTTCGATTGCACCCGCGAAGGGGTGCTGGTCACCGATGCCCTGGGGCTGATTGTTCACGTCAACCGGGCCTTTATCGAAATCACCGGCTACCAGTGCGAAGACGTGCTGGGGCACCAGCCGAGCCTGTTCAAGTCCGGGCGCCACTCGGCCAGTTTCTACCAGGCGATGTTCGAGACGCTGGAACGTGACGGTGAATGGAGCGGTGAAATCTGGAACCGCCGTAAAAGCGGCGAAATCTACCCACAGTGGCAGACCATCCGGGTGATCCGTGATGAGCAGGGCCATATCAGCCACTACGTCGCGGTGTTCTCCGATATCAGCGCCATCAAGCACTCCGAGAGCGAGTTGGCGCACCTGGCCCATCACGACCCGCTGACCGACCTGCCCAACCGCCTGCTGTTCACCGATCGTGCCGAACAGGCCCTGGCCTCCGCGCAGATCCATAAACGTGGCTGCGCCTTGCTGCTGCTCGACCTCGACCATTTCAAGATCATCAACGACAGCCTCGGCCATAACGTCGGCGACCAGTTGCTCAAGGCCGTCGGCGAGCGCCTGCAAGGCCTGTTCGGCCCCGGCGTGACCCTGGCGCGCCTGGGCGGTGACGAGTTCGCGGTGCTGGCGGAAAGTTGTCCACAGGTGGGCCAGGCCGCCGCCCTGGCGCAACGTATTCTCGACGCGATGAAAGAACCGGTCATCTTCGACGGCCATCAACTGTTTATCAGCGTGAGCATCGGGATCAGCCTGTTCCCCAGCGACGCGCTGAGCGCCGAGCAACTGCTGCGCAACGCCGACTCCGCGTTGTTCAAGGCCAAGAGCGCCGGCCGCGAAGGTTACGCCTTGTACACCGAAGAACTTACCGCCCACGCCCAGCACCGCGTGGAAATGGCCGGTGAACTGCGCCGCGCGCTGGATCAGCAGGAGCTGCGGGTTTACTACCAGCCAGTGCACGACCTGCAAGACAGCCGAATGATCGGCGTCGAAGCCCTGGTGCGCTGGCAGCACCCGGAGCGCGGGCTGGTGCCGCCGGGGGAATTCATCCCGATTGCCGAGCGCACCGGGCTGATTGCCGACATCGACGCCTGGGTCATGGACCAGGCCTGTCGCCAGATGTGCCAATGGCTGGCAGACGGCGCACCGCTGACGTTTCTCGCGGTGAATGTGTCCAGCCGCCTGTTTGCCCGGCGTGAGCTGTATGAGCAAGTAGCCAAGGTGCTGCACGACACGGGGCTGGATCCGGCGCTTTTAGAGCTGGAAGTCACCGAAAGCGCGGTGATGGAAGACCCGGAAGTCGCCCTTGAGCAAATGCATCGCCTGCGTGAGCTCGGCTTGCGCCTGGCCATCGACGACTTTGGCACCGGTTATTCATCGCTGCTGCGGCTCAAGCGCTTGCCGGTGCAGAAGCTCAAGATCGACCAGGGTTTTGTCGCCGGGTTGCCGTGGGATGAGGACGATGCGGCGATCGTGCGGGTAGTGATCGCGTTGGCGCAGAGCATGGGCATGCAGGTGCATGCCGAAGGTATCGAGCAGGTTGAGCAGGCGCGGTTTCTATTGGACCAGCGCTGTGACCTTGGCCAGGGGTACTGGTTTGGCCGGCCGATGCCGGCCAGTGAGCTGGATTGGGCGAGGGCGCCGACAATTCGTTAACCACCGCCTGTCCTGATTTCAAACAGGGCCAAAATGTGGGAGCGGGCTTGCTCGCGAAGGCGGTGGGTCAGTCAGCAAATCTGTCACTGACCCACCGCC
>NZ_JBYSWF010000140.1:0-3872 GCF_058780865.1 Pseudomonas sp. GP01-A4 | reverse complement strand
ACTGCCTGTCCGAATGAGCGTGGAACAGGTGTCCGGATCAGCGTGGGCTGAGTGTCCGAATGGCGTGGAATCCGCAAGCAGAAACCACTCGCTTTCTACAAGCAGAAAGCCCCCCTCTGGGTCTAGGTAGCTTCGATGGTCTGGACGTCGCACCGGTAAAGATTGCAGGCTCTAAGATCGCCTCGCTGAAGCCTGAGGTGGTTGCTCAGAAAGCGTGGTGGAGGCGGTGGTAGTTGTATCGACGACTTCGACCCAAGCCAGGAGGTTTTCCGGGGAAAAGTAGCCAATTATCAGCATCGAAAAATTGGGGCCGATAATGGGGGCCAGTTTTCAAAAAGCTACCCGTCACGATGGGCTGCAATCGGCCAAGAGGGGCCGCTCGCCCCCGGCGACCGATTCCAGTAGTAAAGATGCGCCCCGTAAAACATATATTGCGTTACCGTCTATACTCGATCATGGAGACCGATGACGACATACTGACAATGACAAGTAAAATAGATGATGTGCTTTACATTTCAGAAAGCAGCTTTGATAGGCAAATCCAATTGCTTTCCGAATTTGCGAGTCAAACACCACTCGAGTTGGTTGTTTGGATTTATCCGGACTCAAGTGCCAACAGCATAATGGGTTTTGACGTTCATTCGCCCACTGCAGTCAATGCAATATCCGTTACAACTTACTCCGACGGAATTATCGGCAGGTGCACTCAACGACTCCCAATAACTGACGATCTAATTAAAAGAATCGCCCTCAATGAATGTGCTTTTATGAAAAGTTGCGACAGTCTATGCGTCTACTATCTTGAAAATTTCAACTGGCAAGCGAGTGTGATATTTCACGAGGGAGTTATCTTGGTTAGGGATCACTCACCACTTGTTAACCTAAAATCTTTTGATTTCAAAGCCTCACCAAATGCCCCCTCTTGGTGGTGATAGGCGTCGGCCCTCTAGCGGCAGGCATTTCCTATAAGGGGGCGATAGGCAACGCCATCACGAACAAAGTAGTTGGTCGCTTTGGCAGTCCATCGGTCGTATTTTCTATTGATCCTAACGCAGTAAATTGGGCGGACGTTGGGGTACTAATATCAACGTAGAATTTGGTGGTTATAACCATTTTTAGGGGGTGGGTATGCGTAGTTTAAAAAGCCCGAGATTCAAAAAAATCAGGCCTCTAATTGCGATAGTGTTGATCGTCGTGATCGCAGGATTTGTGCTGAGGTACTACGAGGCAAAGGATGAGGCTAATATTGCGTTTGAAGAGTATTTACGCTCAAGCCAACAGATCGCTACTCAGGTAGGCAATGTAGCTTCCTTAACATTGCTGAAGCGGTTCACATATTATAAAAGTGACACTGAGCCAGGTTTTCATCAGTACCTTTACTTGGTCAAAGGCGAGCATGGGAGCATGACTGTAGAAGTCAGAAGGATCGAGGGGAGTTCGCAGATTGTGATCAGTGATATACAGCAGTAGCAGTGCTGTTGAAGGCAGTAAGGAAGCTGAATTAATGCCTGTTTTGATTCTGGACTGGCAGTAAACACTGGTCTTGGCTTGCCAGCCATCTTTGAGGTGCCGGACAGATTGGAGGCTCATGCTTTGCGTACCGGTCTTTGTCGGATGGGTGAGCGCGTGTTTTCCATGCCCACTCTCCCCGGAATTAGCGCGGTAGTTGAGATGGGGCGAATCGGCTCTAATTTTGTAGAGCATTGAAAGACTGCTTTTGGCCGTTAGCGGCCCCTCACGAAACGTCGTTACCGGCCAATAGCGAACGTTCCCATACCGACGTACTTCAATGATCTGCCAAGCGGTACAGCGCCTGAGCATGAGACGCCGCCAGCCCAATGCGCTGCAAATTACGGCGACTCTGTGAACTTGGAAGCGCAGTTGCAGCAATCACCAGGCTGCCGTGCTTCTTTGCTTGCTCTATCCGGTGAGATATCAGCGCTCCATGATAGCCCAAGCCTCGTGCATTTTTTCGAGTGGCAGCCGTGCCCAGGTAGGCAACGCCATTGCTGGCCAGGTACATCAACGCGCCTGCAACGACTTGCCCATCAGCTTTAAGGACGTAGATTTTCAGGCGTTCATTCGACATCAGTCCTGCAAAACAAGCCTGGCTCAACTGACGATGCTCTGGCTTGGTATGAAAGCCACTCGCATGAACTGCCGCGAACTCCGGAAGAGAGTCTGAAGTGGCCTCTTCGATGTTGAATAATTGGGGGGTCAACACCGCATCCTCGATGGGGCACGCAAGCTGCAGATGCGTCCACCCCCTCAAACGCTCGAATCGCTCCTCACCCACAAAAGCGAATTGCTCAAACGTCGAGGCTTTCCCGATAAGGGGCGTTACTGTTGAATACTCCGCTGACTCCTTGAGCAAGCTCAGCAGTGAAAGGGGGTTGCCGGTGCTGTCACCGTAGATACGATTGAACATCGGGCTAGGTGTTGCCTTCACCTGAAAGCACGGAAAGGCCCCATTGGAAAACACACGAGCACCAAAAGGATTTCCACTAACCCGCGACAAGCTCTCAACGCGGGAACACAAGTACTCGCTTTCTGCGGCTTCGATGGCATGCGCCCATTCAACATCCATGTGCATCGTCTCTTTGCAAGATTTCCAGGGAAGGTAGCGGTAAATCAACCCCTACGCACCTGCGAGGGCAGTGAAATAGATTGTCGGGCCAATGGGAGAAGTTTGGGCATCTGCCACAGAAGAGACATCGCTTGGCTTGTCGATAATCGACCCGGCTGCGTACATGCTCAAAGCCAATCCGATGTGCGATGACTTGATGGAAGAGGCAAGCCGCTATGCGTTATCCGGCCCACGCTCAAAATGAACACGCCACGTCCAAATAAAGGAGCAGAAAGGGCCCGATTCATTTGATTGAAACCCGATCTGCCCGTAGCGACGCTCACGCCTGGACTAACAATCCGCGTCAGAAGCAGCGCTTGAATCAAGCACCGGCCCATGCTCCCAATCACTGATGAAACCGGCGCCCCAGCGCATCCAGCCGCACCGCAATCGGCGGTAACCGCTCACTGCTCCTGGCCAGCGTCTCCACATCCTGCGCCGTATTCTGCGCGATGCTCTGCACCGACTGCAGCCGCCCGACAATCTCCACATTCGCCGTGGATTGCTCACGGGTGGTCGACACAATCCGCCCATTCAACTGATCGATCTGCGAAATATCATTGCCCACCGCCCGCAGCATCTCCACCGCCAACTGACTGTCCTCCACGCAGCGCTCCACGCCCTGGCGACTGTCGTGCATGGCCTCAACCGCTTGCCGGCTGCCGTGTTGCAACCCTTCAATAATCGTCTTGATCTCCTGGGTCGACACCGCCGTGCGTTGCGCCAGGCTGCGTACCTCATCGGCGACCACGGCAAACCCGCGCCCTTGCTCACCCGCGCGGGCGGCTTCGATGGCGGCGTTGAGGGCCAGCAGGTTGGTCTGGTTGGCGATGCTGTTGATCACCTCCAGCACCGAGCCGATCTGTTCGGCTTGCACGGCCAGCCCTTCGACCGTCTCGTTAGTGTCGTGGAGGCGGGTGGCGAGTTGAGTGATTTCCAGCTGGGCGCGGCCGACGCTTTCCTGGCCACGGATGATCTGCTGGCTGGCTTGCCCCGCGTGCTCGACGGCATGCTCCACGTGCACGGCGATATGGCCCATGGCATCTTCCATGCGCTGCATGGAACCGGTCATCTGGGCGATTTCCGCCAGTTGGTGGCGCGCGCCTTTTTCCAGGGTGCCGCTGGCGTGAGCCAGCTCCTGACCGAGTTGGCCGAGGCCGTGGGAGTCACGGGCGACGCCGTCGATCAGGCCGGTGATCTGGGTCAGAAAGTGATCGAAACGGGTGGCAAGGGAGACATGCACTTT